>JAICIO010000004.1 GCA_025924315.1 Phycisphaerae bacterium | reverse complement strand
GGGTATAATTCTTACCAAAATGGTCTGCTATGGGGGGGCGGTCCGGGGTTGCGCCGCCTAACCGGTTTCGACCGGCCAAACCGCGACGCGACTCCTAAGCCGCCTGCGCCGCGAGGAGGCGCAGCTTCGTGGCTTGGTCGTTCGCCGGTTGATCGACCGACGTTTGTGGCTGGTATTCGGGAACACAACTGCTCAGGGCGAAGACGATTTCTTCGCGAGTGCCGTTGATCACCCCGGCGAGCAGATCGAGCATGCGCTTGACCTGCTGAGGGCCTGCGTGGGGCAATTGCCAGACGCGGATCTTTTCGTGGGTGGTGGGACGCGTCTGCTCGTTGTCGCAGGCCAGCTCTTCGTACAGCTTTTCGCCGGGACGCGTGCCGGTGAACTGGATGAGGACGTCGTCGTCCGGCTTCAATCCATTTCGGCGGATCATTTCGTTGGCGAGATCGAGAATGCGGATCGGCTCGCCCATGTCGAGCACGAAAATCTCCCCGCCCTTCCCAATCGCGCCCGCCTGCATCACGAGTTGGCTCGCCTCGGGAATGGTCATGAAAAACCGCTGCATGTCCGGATGCGTGACCGTGACCGGCCCTCCCGCTTCGATCTGTTTCTGGAAGATCGGCACAACGCTGCCGCTGGAACCGAGAACGTTGCCGAAGCGCACCGCGGTGAAGCGAGTGCGGCTCGGGTTTCGGGATTCGGGACTTGGGATTCGGGTCGAGAATTCCTCCCCGAGTCCCGAATCCCGAGTCCCGAGTCCCGCATTTAGCGACTGAACGTACAGCTCGGCGCAGCGTTTGGCCGCGCCCATCACGCTCGTGGGATTCACGGCCTTGTCCGTGCTCACCATCACGAACGCGGTCGCGCCGGATTGGGCGGCGGCGTCGGCCACCACCTTCGTTCCAAAGACGTTGTTCTTGATCGCTTCGCCGGGATTTTCTTCCATCATCGGCACGTGCTTGTGGGCGGCGCAGTGGAAGATGACGTTGGGGCGATATTGCTGAAAGATGTTCGCGATGCGCCGCGAGTCGCAGATGTCGGCCACGCACGGGACGATCTCCGCCCCTACCCATTGGTGACGCAGTTCACGATCGATTTCGAAGAGTGCGTTCTCGGCCCGGTCGAGCAGGATCAGCCGCCCGGGACAAAACTTCATCGCCTGACGACAGATCTCCGAGCCAATGCTTCCGCCGGCCCCCGTTATGAGCACGTTTTTTCCTGCCAGGAACCGCTGTAATTCCGGTGTGTCGAGGTTGACCGGCTTTCGACCCAGCAGATCGAGCACATCCACGACGCGCTGGACGGGCGCAATGCTCGCGGGCGCCTTCTTCGGGCCAATAAACCGTGCCAGGTTTCGGCGAATGTTGTGGAGGGTCGATGCCACATTGGTTTATCGGTTCAAAAGCGAGTTTGAGTTGAGTTCTCGGACGTGAAGCTGGTGATTGGTCATTGGTGATTGATAGATTTGTCACGAATCAATCACCAATCACCAGTCGTCAACTTTCGAAGATCAGGGTATCCCAGACATGCTACAATCTGGTGTAAGACTTGCAGGCAATTCCGCCATGAGTACCCAACACGTGAAATATCTGCTGATCGGTGGCGGGCTGGCGTCCAGTTCCGCGGCCCAAGCGATTCGCGAGCGCGATCCGAAGGGGTCGCTGATGATCGTGGGGCAGGAGATCAATCGGCCTTACCACCGCCCGCCGCTCAGTAAGGATTATCTGCGCCGCGAATCGAATCGCGATGCGCTCGGCACGCTCGAGCCGAACTGGTTCACCGAACACGATGTGATCCTGCGCACCGGCACGCGCGCTGCCCGTCTCGATGCGGGTCGCAACACCGTCACGTTCGACAACGCCGAGGAGATCGTCTTCGATCGTCTGCTGATCGCGACGGGCGCGGCGCCCGCCCCGCTCACAATCCCCGGCGCGCAGCTGCCGAACGTCTATTACGTCCGCACGATTGAGGACATCGATCGCCTGCATCACGCGATCGACAAGGCGAAAAACGAAGGCCAGACGCACGCGCGCGGCCGGGGTCGCGCCGCGGTCATCGGCGGTGGGTTTCTGGGGGTTGAGCTGGCCGCGTCACTCACGATGATGGGCCTCGGAGTCGATTTCATCGTCGGCAGCGATTATCCGTGGCATCGCTTCGCCGGCGAAAGCACCGGCAAGTTCCTCACCCTTTATCTGCAGAATCACGGCGTGACCGTGCACACCGGCCAAAAGCCGCTGCGCCTCGAAGGCGATGGCCGCGTGCAGCGCGTTGTGCTTTCCGAGTCGCAAAGCATCCCCTGCGATTTCGTGGTCCCCGCCGTTGGGATCACCATTCCGCGCGAGCTGCTGCGCGCCACGCCCATCGCCGCGGAGAAGGCGATTCTCGTCGACGACCACTGCCGAACGAATCTTCCCGACATCTATGCCGCCGGTGACTGCGCCGCGGTCTTCGATCCGCTCTTCGGCAAGCACCGCATTCTCGATCACTGGGACAACGCGCAAGTCACCGGAAAAATCGCCGGCGCGAACATGGCCGGCGAGGACACCGCTTACCAAAACGCGAACTACTTCTTCAGCGACGTCTTCACGCTCTCGATCTCCGCCTGGGGCGAAGCGCGGCAAGTCGATCGCCGCGTGATCCGTGGCACGCCAAACGTCGATGCCCCCGATTTCATCGAGATCGGCATCGCGTCGGATGGACGCATCGCACAGGTCATCGCGATTGGTCACACCGGTGAAGACGATCAATTGCGCGAGCTTGTCGCTCGACGACTCAAGGTGGACGGAAATACCGAGCGATTGAAAGATCCGAGCGTCCCTATCAAAGACATTCTCATCTAGCAAAGAATGTGTGGCACAGCCGCCCTCGGCTGTGCTTCCGCGCGTCGCCCGCCGAGGGCGGCTGTGCAAAAAAAACACGAGCGAATCGGGCAAGTTCAACCTGCACGAATCCGCTCGCGTCAATTCGCTGCGACCAAGGCAAGCTTAGTAGCTCTTCACCTCGGTCGTCTTCTTCTCATACGTGCCCGACGGATGATCGACCGTCGTGGTTTTCTTGTACGTCGAGGTTGAGGTGTCGTGATCGGTATCGACGTCGCCACTCGCATGGCAGCCGGCGATCGCAAACGCGAACGCGCCCAACATGGCCAGAGTCAACACGTGCTTCATACGATTCTCCTTTCGAATGCGTTGTCCCTCACAGAACAAATGCAATGCCAGCAGAGATTCACCAGCAAATCCCCAGCAAATTCTCCCCAAGTTGTCATAGGTGGGGAACTTTTTGACGTTCAGTGGTCAAACTGACGCGACAATTTACAAAAAGCGATCCCAGCCCCGTATACTGCCGCGACGATGACGTCGACGATCCAGTCCTCCGATTCGACAAATTCGCGCGCCAACCCGCGCGGCGTCTATCTTCCCACCGGCCGCATCGCATTTGATCGCTTCTTCATTCTCTCTTTGCTGACGCTCGCGAGCGCGCTCTTCATGGCGTTCCTGCTCGACCAAGCGTTCGTTCACAACGTGTACTACATCATTCTGATGCCGATCCTCGCGGCGCTCGGCGTGCTGCCGTTCCTCCTCTCCGCGATCGGATTTGGACATTGTCGCAACCGTCTCTTCGCGCTGGTCCTGGCGATCATTGCGAGCATCGTGGTCTACATCGGTTCGTACGAATTCGGTCTGATCCGCGAGATTGGCTTCGAGAACGTGCGGGAGATCCAACTGCTGCCGTCGTACATCCATTACCGAATGCAGACGGATGTGTCGGAGGATCATCCCGGTCTAAATCGCGATCAGTCGCCCGAGCCGGGGATGAACTGGTTCAAGCTTGCCTTGGAGCAGTTGTGCGTGATGGCACTCTTAGTGCCAGCGGCGTATCGGCGCGCTGATCGCGCGTTTTGCGAAAAGTGCAAGCGGTGGAAATCTCGGGCGCTCGCGTTTTTCCCTTCCGGCAGTGGCAAGACGATTGGCCCGCTAGTGGCGACGGGACAATTCGAAACGCTCGCACAGATGCCCAAGGCGAATCTCGGCCCGCGCGATCGCCGGTACACCGGCCTCGCCGTCGAATATTGCCGGCCGGATCCGGATGGCAACCTCTGCAGCGCCGTCGTCTGCGTGCGCGAAGTGAAACACGGCGGAGGCGTATCAGGCGGTTCGATGTTCGACTGGAGCATTGGACGAAACGTCGCGCCGCGGTACGAGCTGACCGCCGATGAACTCGGTCCGCTGCGAAGGATCCTGCCGGAACTCGCCGCGATCGTGCCGGGGCCGCTTCCGCCGGTCGAAGAGACGCAACGCACGACTCCCCCGCCATTGCCGGTGCGCGGCGCGATCGCGCAGATCCTCGCGGTCCCCGATCGATTCGCCGGGCAGATCCTCACGAAGCCATTCATCATTCTGGGAAATGTTCTCGCGCTGACCCCGCTGCTTTTGATGTTTGGCGGCGTCGCGCTCGCCATTTGGTCGCTCGTTCATCTCGACGCGCACAAAGACGAGGCGATGTGGATCGCCATCGCGATTGCGGGCGGTCTCGTCACGGCCGCATCAGCCTTTTTGGGCCTCCGCAATCCGGGCCTGATTCCGAACCGGCTTCTCGAGCGCAGAGCGCGCTCGTTCCTCGATCAGCGCGTCGAACGATTCTTCAAAGTCGACGATCCCGCCGCGGTGTTCGTCGAGGTCGTACCTCGCGCACACTGGGGCAAGGCGATGCTCGAAACCGCGACCGATGTCGGACTGTTGAAGATTGATCCAGCGCGCAAGGCTGTGCTCTTCGAAGGCGACCGCGAGCGGTGGAACATCCCCGCGGCGGCGATCGCGCACGTGAGCGCCGAGCCTGCAACCGCCGGCGCCGGCACCGCCGGCGAAATTCGTTACTACATGACCGTGATCATCGCACAGACGTCCGAGGGTCTGCGAGAATTCTCCTTCGCGCGCCGCTCGACCGCCCTCACTCCAGCGAAGGATCATCGAGAACAGGCGGCGCGAAAACTCGAGCAAGAAATCCGCTCGCTTCAGGGGATCGCTCCCACGCAAGCCACGCCATCGACCTTCGAGTTGTAGGGTCTGCTTCAGCGGACCGGTTATTTGTTTGTCGAGTTGAATAACCGGTCCGCTGAAGCGGACCCTACAATTTCAAACCGGACATCCCGCGGGGTCGTCGGCGCAGGCTTGGGCCGTGTCCGCATCGAGATATCGCGCGCCCCAGATCCAGAGCAGTCCACCCAGAAGCATCACCGCCCCCACCGCCACGAACCCGATGTTCATGTTGCCGTGGAAATGATCGGACAATCCACCGATCGCCGGTGGAGAAAGCGCATCGCCGAGCGAGTGAATAATGAGAATGTTCAGTGCGAAGGCGCTGGCCCGCACCTCCGGCTTCGAGACGTTCGCAAGCGCTGTGTTGCTTGGACCGGTGTTGAAGAAGAGGCAGAACTCGGCTAGGAAGATAAAGATCCACGCGTACGGAAATGGCGTGATGAGCATGGCGAGGAAAAACGGAAACGCGAGCAGCAGCCCTGCGCCCGAAACAGCCAGGTATGCCCCGCGGATGCGCGAGCGCAGCCAGTCGCCGACCCATCCGCCGAGCAGTGTCGCAACGATCCCCGTGACCACCGTGATCCCACCGAAGATCGTGTTGACCGTCCCGAGCTCGCCCGCCTTGCGGAACTCCGCGACGTACGTCGGCATCCAGACGCTGATCCCGCCGATCGCAAACGTCATCGCGGCCATGCCGGCACAATTCAGCACGTACGACTTCGTGCGCAGCAGCGCCAGATAATCGCTCAGTTTCGCATGATGCTTCACCCGTCCTTGACCGGCCGGCGGTTTGGGCATGAAGAAGCAGATCGCGCCCAGCAGAAGGCCCGGCGGCACAACCGAATAAAACGCCCATCGCCAGTGCGCGTGCTGAACGAACTGCCCGCCGAGCAGGTACCCCAGTGCGCTGCCCACTGGAATCGCAATATAAAACCACGCCAGAACCTGCCCGCGGCGCTGAACGGGATAGAAGTCGGAAATAATCGTCGGCGCTGCCGGCCCATACGCCGCCTCGCCGATGCCGACAAACAAACGCGTGATCAGCAGAACAGCAAACGTCGCAGCGCGACCCGATTCGCCGCTGGCGATGCTCCAGAGAACCACCCCGAACCCAACGAGCACCCATCGCGAGAACCGATCCGCCAGCCATCCAAAGATCGGCGAGGCAACCATGTAGCTGACGAGAAACGCCGTCGCGAGCCAACCGAGCTTCGCGTCGGCATGCGGATCGCCAGGAAGCAGATCACTCTTGATCTTCGGAAGCACCGCCGCGAGCACGAGGCGATCGATGTAATTGAACAGGTTGATGAGAAGTAAAAGGACGAGCGCGATGCGCGCTCCGCGCACGGGCGCCGCGGGCCCCGATGAGGTTTCCTCCGTGAGAACAGCGCCCATTACGTTGCATCATCGCCGAAGCACGCGCTCCGCGAAAGTGAGTTCGTGGTTCAATCACCCGTTTCGCCGCCGCGCGTGCGCGGCGCGCCGGCGCGGAAGCGCGCCACGCACGCGCGGCGGCTAAACGCGGAGTCACCGCGACGCCTTCTTCGCTCGCTTCATGAGGAAGTCGCGCAATGCGATCGCCTGGTTGTGCTCCTCCTCATGGGCGGAATAGAGCAGCGTGATCGTCCCTTTCCGCGGCGCGTTGCGGAGCGGTTCTAGCACTTCGGGGTCCTTCTCGAATTCCGCGAAGGAGCAACGCTTGAACTGCATCCAGTTCGCGGAGTCGTGAGCGAACCACTTTCGAAGTGTGGTGTTGGCGCGACGTCTTTGAGCCACAGATCGGCTTTGACCTTGGCCTTCGTCTGACCACGGGGCCAGACGCGATTCACCAGGATTCGCGTTCCCTCGCTGCGTTTCGACGTCTCCTATACACGCTTCATATGGATCGACGGCACATGGAAAAATCCTCGGATTTCCGCGGAAAAAAGTCGCTTCCAATGATATGAAGAATGCGTCGCGAGCGCCCACCGTGAATGCTTGCGAGGGGGATAAGAAATGGTTGACGTAGGTTGTCAAAAGTTGACGAAAGTTGACGTTTGTTGACTTGATCGAGCGTTTTGCGAAACGAACCCACCCTGGTCTGGCAGTGGGACTTAAGTGCCGCTGCCGGAGGCCGGAAAACGAAACACCCCCGATCTTTCGATCGAGGGTGCTTCTGAGCTTATGAGAAGTTGTCGAGAGATTAATCTCGAACGAGCCTCGGATATGGCCCTCTTACCCACCACGCAGAAGGGAGAGGGCGTTCTGAGGGGCCGAGTTGGCCTGGGCCAACACGGTGGTGGCCGACTGCACGAGGATCTGGTTACGGGTAAGGTTCGCCGTTTCCTGAGCGAAGTCGGTGTCGGTGATCGCGCTTTCAGCGGCCGAGGCGTTTTCGTAAGCGACGCCGAGGCTGTTGATGGTCGAACCGATCGTGAACTTCTGGAACGCGCCCAGACGACCACGAAGCTGGCTGACCTGCTTGATCGCCTTGTCGATGACCTTCTGCGCGGTCACCAGGTTTCCGCTGGTGAGCGAGTTGTCACCACCCGAGCCGAGCGAGCTGAGGAAGCCCGTGTCGAGCGATCCGAGGCTGCCGGTCGAGACCGAACCGATGCCGATCGAGGCCTTGTCGGTTTCGGTGACCTTCGACCCGAGGGCGAAGGTCGCGCCACCGCCGGTGATGCCGAACGTGGCCGTGTGGCCCTGGTTCAGACCACCGGTGGTGTTGGTCGCATCTGTCGTCGTGAGGGTGAAGCTCACGTCGAGGTTGTTGGTGCGGTAGGTGACATCGAGGCCGTCCACGTCGGCGGCAGCACCGTTGATGTTGACCTTCGCGTCAGCACCGTAGTCCTTGCCGTCGTTGTTTCCGTCCTGGTCCGCAACCGCGAACGTGCCAGCGATCTTTTTGATGCTGACGAACTGCTGCGAGCCGTAGCCGTTGCTCTTGAAGGTGACGCCACCCGCGTCAGCAGAGGCAACCACGCCGGTCGCTTCGCTGATCGAGTTGACGGCCGTCGCGATGTCCGCAGCGCTGGTGCCGCTGGCAAAGCTGAGCTGCTCAGTGCCGGCGTTGCCCGCGACTTCGATCGTCGCGCCACCCGTGGCCACTTGCGTGCCCGAGAAGGTGACCTGACCGGTCGTCGCGGAGTCCGTCACGGAGACGACCACGCTCTGCGTCGCGCCGTCCGGCAGACGCGCAGAGTTGATGTGCAGGTCGCCGAAGGCCGAAGCCTGGACGCCCGACGTCGTGTAGTCGTAGTTGCCGTTGAGGAGCTTCTTGCCCTGGAACGAGGTCGAACCGGCGATGCGGTTGATCGTGCTCAGGATCGAGTCGACCTGGAGCTGGTTCGCCTGAACTTCTTCAGAGCTCAAACCACCCGAGTTGGCCGACTGACCGACGAGACCCTGGAGCTGGGTCAGCAGTGAGCTGACTTCGCTCAAGCCACCTTCGGCGGTACCGATGATGTTGCTCGCGCGGTTAGCATTATCAATCGCGGTCGAAATGCCGGTCTGTTCGGCCTTAAGGTTTTCGCTCGCGATCAGGCCTGCGGGGTCATCAGCACCGGAGTTGATCTTCAAACCGGTGCTCAAGCGCTGCAGGCTGGTATTCAACGCTTCGTTGTTTTTGTTCAGAACTCGCTGACCGATCAGCGAGCTGACATTGGTGTTAATTCTGCTCATTGTTCTGTCTTTCCTTGACTACTAAGGAGGAAGCTCGGATCTGCGGTCTTTGCTTCATCCGCCATTCCCTTGAAGGCTGCGGGAGAAAAAACTCCCTCACGTCCGGTCTGCGGCCATTCGTGCTGGTTGGATCAGGGACGACTTCCTCCAGCAGCCCATTGCGGAATTCAAACTTCCGCGGTCGTCCCGGCAACGCGCCGAGACGAGTCTTCCATCACGAACCTCCTTCCCATAAGCCCTGTTTCGCAGCCGTCTCCAATGGAGTGCCCGGGCTGCGGAACCATCTGCTCATCGGACCGGGTTTGTGAATTCTTGAGGAATGCGCGAGAGATTCCTGGCGAACGATTTATGGGCCTTTTGCCGAGAAAATCGCAAAATCTGGAAGGATTTGGCGGACTGTCGCGAATCGAAGGTTTTATGGGACCGGGGCGTCTGCGCGCGTTTAACCGCGAGCTTGCTCGCGATTTTTCCTTCAAAAAACCAACGCGAGCAAGCTCGCGGCTAATCGCGCGAAAGAAAAAGGGCGCGATCGAATCGATCGCGCCCTTTGGAGGTCAAAATGGTTTCAACCGAACTAGTGACTGAGCAGCGACAACACGCTTTGGGGCGTGGAGTTCGCCGTCGCCAAGACGCTCGTGCCTGCTTGCGTCAGGATCTGAGCTCGCGTGAGGGCGGCCGTTTCCGTTGCGAAATCAGCATCGCGGATACTGCTTTCGCTGCTGGTCACGTTCTCGAGTGCGACGTTCAGACTGTTCATGTTCGTATCGAGCGTGTTCTTTTCGAACGCGCCGAGACGTCCACGAAGCACCGCGACCTGGTTGATGGCCCGCTCGATGATCTGACTGGCCTGCGCGGACTTGCCGGCCACCAAGGTTGCTTGCCCGCCGGTGACGAGATCGTTGAGGAAGCCGACATCCGAGTCGCCGAGCTTACTGGCCGCCACCGACTGAATGCCGATGTTGACCTGTTGATTGCTCGACACCTGTGGCCCGAGCTGGAACAGCGCCCCGCCGCCGGTCACCGCAAAACTGGTTTGGCCGGCGCCAAAACTCTTATCCAGTGTCAGGTCCATGTCGAGCGAGTTCGTGTTGAGCTTGAGGTTCAAGCCGTCGCCGACCGTCAGCGCGCCGTTGATGGTCGCGACTGCGTCGACACCCACCGTGCGCTGCTTTTGAGCGCCGGTTTTATCCACGACGTCGAAGTGGCCGGTCTGAGCGGTCACCGAAACGAAGTTGCTCGAGCCGAAGCCGTTACTCTCGAACTTGATGCCGGATGCCGCGTTGGCGCTGTTGAGCAGTGCAGCCTTGACGCCGGTCGAATCGCTGATGCCGTTGACCGCGAATGCAATGGCCGACGCGGCCGTTCCGCTCGTGAACGTCAGCACCTGCACGCCCTCGTTACCGGTGACTTCGAGCGTCACCGAACTGGCGATCGAGCTGGTTCGGAATTCCAGATCCGCCTGCGCGGCACTGGTGATCACGTCCACCTGCACGGGTATCGACGTGTTCGTTCCGAAGTTCGCCTGATTGATGTGCAACGCCTTGATGTCTGCGTTGTTCACGCCGCTCGTCAGGTAGTCGAGGCTTCCGTTGATCAGGTGCAGACCGGAAAACGTCGTCGTATTGCTGATGCGCGTGATGCTTTCAACGGCCGAGTCAACCTGAAGCTGATTCGCCTTGATTTCATCCGGCGAGAGAGCGCCCTGGTTGGCGGCCTGAACCACGAGACTCTTCACGTTGAGCAGCAACGACGCGACTTCGTTGAGCGCGCCTTCCGCGGTCGAGATCACGTTGCTGGCGCGGCTGGAATTGTCGACTGCCTGGTTGATGCCGGCGATTTCCGAGCGCAAGCCTTCGCTCGCGATCAGCCCTGCCGGGTCATCGGCGCCGCGGTTGATCCGCAGACCGGTCGACAAGTGTTCGAGGGTATCGTTCAACGTCTTCTGGGAATTCGCCAGCCCTCGTTGGGCTACAAGCGAAGCGACGTTGGTGTTAATGCGGGCCATACCAATCCTCCATGATTGCGATGGCAAGTCGGATGGTCTTCATCCGATTGGGTCGGTTCCGATCCTTGGAACCGCAAAGGCGGCGAGCCTTAGTGTGATTGTTGATTGTTGATGGTTGATTGTTGATGAACACAGGCGGGTCAGGCCTCAATCAACAATCGACGCTCCACAATCGACAATCACTTCTTCTCTTCTTCCTTACCCGGGGCCTTCGGACCGATCTTTCCAAGACCCGAAAGATCCTCGGGTTTCACCTGCGCGGCGGCGCGATTTTCACGTCGAATCGCGTCGTACACTTCCTTGCGGTGAACTGAAATTTCCTTTGGGGCATTGATCCCCAGACGCACCTTGTCGCCGCGGATGTCTACCACGGTGACCTCGATGTCGTCTCCAATCATGATCGTTTCATCTCTCTGACGGGACAGCACCAACATGTTGGCTCCTTCCTGGGTAAGGGGCCTGAACCATCGTTCAAACCCGCGAACTCGCGACGTCCTGATCGCGAGGCACTGCGGGCCAGCGAATTATAGCCCTGCAATGCGTTTCCCCGGTGCATTGATTCCACCTTCAACCACGCCCTTTGGGGCGTACGAGGTCGCCTTATCCGGCTTATGCCGACTTGGCGAGCGGAACCTCCGCCTGGAGCTTCAACAACGGCTGGCGCGTCGTCCATTTCTTTTCCGTCAGAACCACCTGCTGGCCGGTCCGATTGGCGGCGTTCACCACGATCGGGCCGAGCAGGTTGCCGGTCAGCCACTCATCCACCTTGTTGCAGATCACGAAGACCTGCGCGTGGTTGATGTCCGCCAGCTGCAGTTCGGTCTGAGTCTCTTCGCGGATCGGAACTTCGTAATCCTTGAAGAAGATGCTCGGGTCGGTGACGACGAACGCGAGGTTCGGCTCGTCAAGCGACTGCAGCCAGAAGAAGTAGTTTTCCGCCCCGGTCTGAATCAGCGCAAAGCGCGTGTGATTCGGAAAGCCGAGCAGTCCCTTCGGCACGGTGATGATGCGCTCATCGTCCACCGTGAGCCGACCGAAACGTGTCGATTCGATTTCCATCCGCGAACTCCATTTCTTTCTGCGATACCGGTGCGGTTGAAAGGCCCGGATCGCAAATCCACCCGCGGACTCCGCCGCGAGAATACACCCTTGATTGAACCCCTGTCGTTCGCAGCTCCGCCGCGAACATCAGTAGTCGCCACCGGCATCCTGCCAGGCAGCAGCAGGCACTTTGCCTGCGTTTTCTTCAAATGCACTACAAGCGATCAATCGCCTGCTTCACTTTTTTGGTCCCGTTGCGGGAACCCCAATCGCCACTTCCGAAGTCGCCACTTCACATCGCGCCGAATCTGCGCCCGATCGGCAACAATTTCTGCGCGATCCCATTTTGATTGCTTTTTCTACAATCAAAACTGATGTCTCCCATAACTCAGCAAGCGGCATGCCACTAGCCGAGAAAATCCATCAGCGACATGTTGAGGATTTTCGCGCTGCTCTGCAGCGTCGCCTGCAGCGACGTCTGCAACGACTGGAACTGTGTGATCGCGCTTGTGAAATCCGTGTCCTGCAGCGAGGAGAGCAGCGCCTTCGTCGCCAGGTTCTGGCTGTCCAGCGAATCCTGCCGTGACTGGATCTCCTGCACCCGCGCGCCGGTCTCGCCGCGGATGCGCACCACGCGGTCGTAATCATCCTTCAGTCCCTGCGCCGCCGCGGTGATGCCGGCCTGATCGTTCGACTCCAGCGCATCCTCAAGCTTCTTCACGTTCGCGAAGACGCCCTGCGGCGTGACCGGATCGACATCCGTGCCGTTGATGACGCCGCCGCTCTCCGGGGTGGTCAAACCCAGGTCCGTCAGAGCATTGGAAAAGTTGGCGGCGGTTGCGGTGAGCTTGCCGGCTCCGCCCGCGGTATCGGTCAGCACGATGCCATTGCCCGTCGTCGCAAAAGACGCCGTCACCCCCGCGCCCGCGGTCGTTGCGGCGCTGTTGATCGAGTCGATCACATCCTGGATCGTGCTCGGGTTGTTCAGATCGACGTTGAAGCTCTTGCCGCTGCTGTCGGTGAGCGTCATGTCATCGCCGTCGACCATGCGCACGCCCTTGCCGTTGTTCAGCTCCGAAAGCGGTGTATTCGCGGTGAAGCTTCGCACACCCAGATCCGCCGCAGTCGTGCCACCGTTTTCGGCGATGGTCATCTGCGCGCCTTCGTTCGGATTGAGGATGTTGATCCCCGTGCCCGTGTCGTTGATCTCGGCGCGCACCGACGCACCGGCGTTGTTGATCGTGTTGAGCATGTCTTCAACGGTCGTGTCGCCGCTGAAGTCGATCGACTTCGTGACCGAGCCATTCGTAATCGTGATGCCGTCCGTCAGATCGATGCCCGCGCCGCCCTTGAGATCCGCGAGCTTCGTCAGCGGGGTGATCGTTGGCTTCACGCTCGCGCCGTTCACCGGATTGCCCGCGCCTCCGCCGGTCGTCGTGAGAATGCCGAGGTCAGATGCGGTCGTTCCTCCGCCGACTTCTTTCACGGTAATGTCGTCACCCGCTGCACCGGTCAACTGCAGGCTCATATTGTCCGCGCCGATCGACGCGGTGATTCCGCCCACGCCCGCGGCGTTGATCGAGTTGATGACGTCCTGCATCGTGTCGGCACTCGAAAGATCGACGTCCGCGCTCACCGAGCCGTTGCTGATCTGGATCGAGCCGAGGCGCACGCCGTCACCGGTCGCGCCTCTCACGTCTTCGATGCGCGTCGTGGTATCCATTGCCGGCGTCAGATCGGCCGAGCCTTCGACGCGCGTCGAGAGCGCGCCAAACACCGCGTTGCCATCGACCATGAACGGCAGCACCGTGTTCTCGTCGTACTGATTCTGCAGTACGGTCGGCGAGCCGACGTACTCGACGCCACCCGACGTTTCCTTGAATGGCGCCTCCGTCGAGCGATCGCCGGCGAAGATGTAAACGCCTTCGAACTCGGTATTGCCGGTCGTCAGCACCTGGTTGTAGATGCTCTTCACGACCGCGGCGGCGCTGGCGCGCTGGTCGGCGGTCACATCCGAGCCGACGTTCGCCGACGCGATGCTCTGAGCCTGCTGGAGCAGGTCGGTGAGACTACCGAGCGTCGTATCCACCTCGCCCAGATGACTGTTCGCCTGCTGCAGGTTGTCGGAATAACCCTGCCGCTGCTCGAGCGTTTTCTGCAGCTGCTGCACGATCGCTGCATTGCCGGGATCGTCGCTGGGCGAGTTGATCTTCTTCCCCGTCGAAAGCTCGTTCTGCACCTCGAGCAGCGACTGCTGCTGCTTGGCAATCGTGCCCGTGGCCACGTTGGTCCGAAGCAGATTGCTGACGCGCGCGAGTTGGAGGGGAAGAATCGCCATAACGTTTGCCGGTTGCGTGTCGCTCGTTGCTTGTTGTTACAACGCGCTACATGCCACGAGCCACCTGCATCAGTGCACCATATTCATGACCGTATCCATCATCTCGTTCACCGCCGTGATCAGGCGGGCGGCGCCTTGAAAGGCGCGTTGTTCTTTCATCAGGTTGACTGCTTCTTCGTCGAGGCTCACGCCGCTGAGCGCTTCGCGCTGCGACTCGAGCGTGTCGCGCACGTTCCCGGTCGCTTCGGCATTTGTCTTGGCAGACGCAGCGCTCGTCGCGATTCCGTTCACCATCGCCTGGTACGTGTCCTTCAGGGTCGCGCCGTCGAGCGATTTGATCGATTGTGTTTCCAGATCCGCGATGGAGCGGGCCGTCTGGTTGTCGGCGGGCTCACCATTCTTGGCAGCGGCAAGGAGCGCGGGATTGCCCGCAACGGTTGAGCTGACCGCGATATCGTGCGCGTCGTTGCCGGTGTAGAAGTTGTTAATCCCAAGTGCCGCCAGTACGCCGCTGCTGTCCTGCGAGAAGCTGATCTCCACATCCGGACTGTCGGACGAGATCTTCAACTGCCCGCCATTCACGCTCGCGGAGATATTCGCAACGTTGTCGATGTCCCCCGCGAGGGAATTGAGCGTCGTGTCGTTGCCGTTCAGTCCGTCGAGATCGACCTGCACCAGCGTGCTGGTCGTCAAACCGGTCGTCTTGTTCGTCACATGCACGACGAAGCTGCCGTTGTTCGGCGTGAAGTCGAGGCCTGTCTTCGGATCGTTGAGCGCCGTGGTCGGATCGTCGACGAGGTTGGTCGAAGTCGTGCTCGAGAAACCCTGCAAGCCCTGGCCGGATGCATGAATCTTGTTCAGCTCGAAGATCAGGTTGTGCGCGAGCGAATCGACTTTGTTGGTCACGCCGCTGATCTGCGTCTTCACGGTCGTGAGCGCGCCGAGCTGACCACTCGTGAGTTGGAGATTGCCGTTGTCCGCTTTGCAGATGACGGTGCTCTGAATCTGGCCATTGACGGTCTCCGTCTTGAGCCCGATCCCGCGGTTGGTCGAGCCCATCACGACCGGCTGCGAGCCGACGTAGACGTTGACAACGCCGCCGTCGTCGACGGTTTTGACATCCACCAACTGCGAAAGCTGCTTGAGCACCGCGTCGCGCTGATCGCGCAAACTGTTCGCCTGGCCGGGTGTTCCACCTTCCGCGGTCGTAATCTGCCCATTCAAGTCCGCGACCTGCTGAGCGAGCTGATCGGCATCGCCGACGAGGCCCTTCATGCGGTCGTCGACGTCATTGCTCAGGCTGTTCAGTTGTCCGCGAAGATTTTGGAACCACTTCGCAACCGTGTCGCCGTTCTGGATGACGACCTGTCGAAGCCCGATGTCCTGCGGCTTGTTCGCGAGATCCGACCAGCTGTTGAAGAACGTGCTCAGCTGCGTGGAGAGATCGTTGTCGCTCAGCTCGTTGAAGACGGACTCGACGCGACCGAGCCACTGCTGCGATTCATCGGCGGCTTCCGCATCGGACGTGCTGCCGCGCAATCGCCCCTCGAGCGCGTCATCGATCTGCCGCTGGACTGACGTGAGATCGACGCCCGTGCCGACGAACACGCCCGGCTTGATCTGCTGATCCGCGCCCGGCGACATGTTCGCCGTCTGCCGCGTGTAATCCGCATTGCCCGCGTTCGAGATGTTGTTGCCAGTAACCTGAATCGCGGCCTGATGCACCGCGAGAGCAGTCTTGCCAGCATTTAATGCGCCGATGAGAGACATAGTTTATTTGTTCATTGTTGATTGTTTCATTTGTTCATTTCAGAGGGCGTCGCGCGGTGTTGTAAGCCGCAGCAATGATCGCAAGAATCTCATTGCACTCCTGTAGCAGGAGCGAGACACGCTTTGAGGACATCAACTCCGCCTCGACGATCAGCTCCATCCAAAACGCTGATTCGTCCGCTTCCTCAACGACCACACCGGCCTTTGAAACAAACTCACGGTCTGAACGTGCGCGGCACAGCGCGCGGTAGTTCGCCCCGACCGAGGTGCCGCTGCGTAATAGCTGCTGACCGATGATTCGCGCCTCATCACCCTTCGGCAGCTCGCGCACCAGGCGGATCACCCGCAGTGCGAACTGCTTGGTTCGCTTCTTCATCTCGATCGTTTTGCGCGCTGCGTCACTCATGTCTGCAATGAACAAATGAATAAATGACCTAATGAACAATCCCGCTATCCCACCGCCTCCATGACGCCGATGCGCTTCGACACTTGCGGCACGCCATTCTTGTTGTAGACGCCGGCGCGCTCGACGGCGCCGCTGACAAGCCTGACGACTGTATTGAGATGACCGAGGACCGCGCCCGCGAGGCGCCCGGCGACGTGCGTTCGCGTCTGAATCTTCTCGATGATGTTGCGCAGGTCTTCGCGATGCTGGAGCAGGACAGGAGCGCGCTGCGGGAACATCTCCGCGAGTTTCTTGATCGTTAGATCGCCGTTGAGACGCATGGCTTTGGCGATCTGCATCGCGATGGCGCGTCGGCGGTTCTCGAGCGTGGCGATACGCAGGCGCGTCGCTTCCTGCAGGTTCGTCGCGTCGTCCATCTTGTCGAGCGAGAACTTCTTCATCGCCTCCTGCTGCATCTCGACATGCTTGAGCAGCTTGTGATGCTCAGCGACGAGTTGCTGGAGGATGAGCTCAATGTCAGCGAGCTGACGCATTTTGCCTCCGGCTTCCGGGATTCGGGTTCCGGGATCCGGGATTCGTCGCGGGCGCGTTCGACCCGAGTCCCGAATCCCGAGTCCCGAGTCCCGTCTTCTGCTTTGCGTATGCGTTCTTCGCCTCGATCTTCCGCACGATCGAATCGACGAGCTTGTGCCCGACCCCGCGGCTCATGCGCTCGGCCAGGTGCTGGTCGTACAGTTCGCCAAACGCCTGGCCTCCCCGGCCGCCGTCCATCAGTTCGGATCGGAATGGGTCGTTGCGCATCTGCTTCAGCAGTGTGCCGAAGAAGCTCTGCGCGACCCAGGTTTGCGTGTGCTTCACGAGCTTGTCGTGCGCGCTGAGCATTCCGCCGTGCGACATGCTCGGCGAGCGAAGCGGGATGAATCCCTGCGAGGTTTGAAGAACTGCGGGTTGCATGCGTCTCCGACGCTTTCGTATCCCACTGAAGCGCCTCATGCGCGACGGTGGCACAGACATTCTTGTCTGTGATCGAACGCGGTATTCCGCGGTCGATTTCGTTTCGATGGATCGGGTCGAGGATTCTTGTCCCGTCACAGGTCCCGGCGCGCCGGGATGCCACCAAGAGTCATCTCAGCCTTATCCTCACTCCACGATCAACTTCGCGTGGAGCTTTCCGGTCTTGTACAGCTCTTTCACGATGGCGATGCGGTCCTCCGACGGCACTTTGAGCTGATCGAGCGCGTTCACCAGGTCTTGCAGCTTGGCGCCGCCCTCGTTGGTCGTATCCAGTGCGACGACATCTTTTGTATTAACGACCGGGGTCCGTGGGGTGGGCACCGGTTTTGGATCGATCGTGCTGATCGTCAGCCCTTTGTGGCTGATCACCACCGGGCTGATTTCGACGTCGCCGGTCATCACGATCGTGCCGGATCGGTCGTTGATCACGACGCGCGCTTCGCTCGGCAACAGCGGCACAGGCAGTCGCTGCACGCGGCTGATGAAGCTGTCGGGATGCTCTCGCTCGTTGACGGGAATATTGACGATGACGTTCTTCGGATCGGCCGCGACGGCAAGCGTTTCGCCGTTGTTGCCTTCCGAGTCGTTGATGATCTTCGCGATGGTGCTCGCGTTGGTCCACGAGGCGCTGGGGTCTTCGATCACCAGCGTGAACCGGCCGTTGTCGATGTAGTGCGCGGGCAGGTCCATTTCCATGACCGCGCCGCTGGCGACTTTGCCGACCGTCGGCGTGCTTGGATCTTCAATCACAACCGGCCCTTCAACCATCGCAAACGGCAGGCCCTCGGCCGCGGGAAGACCGGTCGGACCGAGCAGCGGCGTGATGAAGAGTCGCCCGCCCTTGAGGCTGGTGGCGGCGCCGAGGCTTGTGATGTACGCGTCCAGCTTGTCGCCGTCGCGCACGCCGTCCTTAGGAACGGTCGCGGTCACGCTCACGAGCGCGACGTTGGCGACATTGGCAAGTTCGGTGACGGTGGCGGAGTCGGAGAACTTCTTCAGCATCGCCGACAACGGCTTGATCGCCGGCGAGAAATCTCCGCCGTCGCCGGTGCCTTTGAGGCCGACGACCAGGCCGAGACCCGTGAGCACATTGGTCCGCTGCCCGCTGATGCGCGTGATGTCCGCGACCTTCACCGCAAACGCGGCGCGAGTCGAGCAGACAATCGCGATCAGGATGAAACAAATCTTTCGCATCGGGCTCCGCCCTACGAATAGTTGGCAGTTGTCAGTTTGCAGTTGTCAGTGGCGGCTCTTACTGCCAACTGCCAACCATCAACTGACAACTGTCCTCCACTCATCGTCAAAACGGGTTCAACACGTCCAATAATCTCGGGACCCAGCCGCGCTTCGTCGTGTCGCGCACGGCGCCTTTGTGCGTCTTGCGAACGGTCAGGTCGTGCAACTGCGTGCTCAGCACCGTATCGTCGGCGGTGATGTCTTCCGCCCGGCAGACGCCACTGAGGATGACCGACTGCTCTTCTTCATCCGTCTGAATCGTCTTCATCGCCTGCAGCACGAGCGTGCCGTTCGGCTTCACGTCGAGTACTTCGGCACCGATTCGCTGCGTGTAGCTGTCCGTGCGGTCGACCGTTGCTTCGCCTTTGAAGTTATGCGAGCCGTTCATCGCGATCGTCGGCGCGGTGCTGCCGATGTTGCTCTGCAGCGCCTTGTTCGCCAGGTTGATGCGGACGAACTCCGTAATGGCGGCATTCAGGTCCGCCTGTTTCTTCAGATCGGTCGTGCCTTCGCTCGAATACTCGCTCTCTTCGCGGATGATGATGGTGACGATGTCGTGCTTTTTCACGACCTTCGGCTGCGGCTCGGGAACCGCGAGGAAGCTGATCTGCGCGAGACTGTTCTGGTGTCCCAATTGCGTCGTCTGCTGCTGCGGAACCTGCGCCGCCATCGCGACGCGCAGCAGCGAAGTGCTTTGCCGCGGTTGAAGGTAGTTCGCATCAGCATTCGTTGACTGCGACTGCGCCGCGTCCTGTGCGGTCTGGCCGACCGGGCCGCCATTCGGACGAGACGTCGTTGGCGCGACCTGCGCCGTCGCGACAATCGCCGACGAAGCCGCGGTGAACGAAAGAAACGAAAACGCTTTGCGGGGGAACTTCATGCATGCCCTCGAAGAGATGCTTTTATCGCTTTGGTAGGGTCCGCTTCAGCGGACCGGTTATTTGTCTTTCGAGCGCCTGAATAACCGGTCCGCTGAAGCGGACCCTACAAGACAAACTCATCCTCAATCCCGCGCCGTGGCGACTTTGGCGGCGGGTTCCTGGTCATTCGTCGTGCTCGGCGTGTTCATCGTGGCGGTCTGTGGGCCGGTGAGCGTCACGTCGAACACGTCCCTCGTCGATTCATTCTTCACGCGGATCGTCTGGCCATACGATCCGCCGTCGAGCGCTTTCGCAACCGTCTTGATCTGCACCGAGCCCTGGTTCAGCGTGACGGTCACGTATTGCCCGCTCTTCACGAGCGGCACCGGATCGACCATCCGCGCGGTCATGATCATGCCCGGCTTGAGATCGCGCGCCGCCTGCTGGCCGACCGTCTGTGACTTGGTCACGAGCGGATCGTCTGAGAGATGATCGGCGAGGGTGCGACGCTCGATGACGTCGGATTCCTGAATGATCGACTTATAGGCGAGCGGTTTGGCGATCACGATCTGGTTCTGCCATGCGCGAGCGAAAGCGGCGATATACATCGGCTTGCTGCTCGAGAGGTCGCTCAGCAGCGTGACCTTCCACTGCACGTCGCCGAGATCGCGGACGCGGACGGCATCGACCTGAAACTTGAAGGTCGGCTCGGCGAGGTTGAGGACCTTTTCGTCCTGCGCGTTGAAATCGATTTGAAGCGTGTCCGCCGGAAGACTGAGCCTTGCCGAAGCGTCCGCAATCAGCGCATCGCGAAGCGTGCGCGTCGTCTTTTGCGTCGCCGGCTCGGGGGTCGGCAGAGGCTCCAGATGCGCAGGCGCCGGCGTCGTATTCGAAACCGGAATGATCGCCGCAGCCTGCGTGGGCACGGCCGCTTTCGTTGAAGAATTCACGACGACCATCGTCTGGCTCGGCTGCGTCGCGCCGGCTTTTCCCTGCCGCGCGTCGATCCACTGCTGCAGCGCGGTTCGCTCATCGTACTGCACGTCCCCGCGGGCGATCGTGCAAGTGGTCGTGCCGACGAAGTTAATCGTCGCGAGATTCACGCCCGCGTCGTGCAAAGTGCTCTTGATTTCATCGACACTGATCGAGCGGAACGGCTTTCCTTCGCCGATGCGAACGAGCACCAGATCCGCGATCGGCGCGAACGTCGCCTTGTCGCGATCTGCCCATCGGCACACCTGCTTGAGCTTCACTTCCCCGCCGGTGATCGTCGCTTCGCTGCGGAGTTCGAGCGTCGAGCCGATCGATTGCGCGGCGGCGGGGACGAACTTTTCCTGCGGCTCGTCGGTCGGCGTAACATCGGACGGTTGAGTTGTCGCTGCTTGATCGAGCGGAAGTTCAGCGCCGAAACCCCACTGATGAAAGAGTGTCTGCGTGGCCCAGGCGAGGATGGTGAGGATCACCATCAGCTGAACGGTTTTGCGTTTTCCTAACGGCCATCGGTTGTACATGAGCGACCTCCATGTCGCATCGACAGATCAGGGCGACGCAGGCGTCGCGCCTACATCACTACCCTCTTCTCAAATTGCCGATCGTCTGCAGAGCCTGATCCGCGGTCTGGATCGACTGGCTGTTCAGCTCGAACGCGCGCTGCGTTTTGATCAGCGTGACGAGCTCTTTCACCGGATCGACGTTGCTTCCTTCCAGGAAGTTTTGCAGCACGCTGCCCGCGCCGTTTTCGCCCGGCTTGCTTTCGAGCGGCGGACCGGATGCATCGGTTTCGGTGTAGATGCTTCCGCCGAGCAGCGATAGCCCCTGCGGATTTCGGAATTGTGTGATCTGCAGTTGGCCCGCGACGCTCTTCGTGTTGCTGCCGGGTTTGATGTACGTAACGGTCCCGTCTTCGGCGACGCCGACGGTCGACTCGTTCACGCCCGCGGGAAAGGTGATCGGCGGGATCAGCTTGTAACCATCGCCCATGCCGAGCACGAGCTCGCCTTTGTTGTTGATGAAGAAGTTGCCGTTGCGCGTATAGCCTTCGCCGCTGCCGATCGTGTCGAGAATCTTGATCTTGTAAAAACCATTGCCGGAAATGCTGATGTCGAGCGGGCGCCCGGTGTTTTCGAGCGAGCCCTGCTCCGTATCAAGCTGCGTGTTGCTGATCCGCACACCGAGGCCGACGTAGATGCCCGACGGCGAGATGTCGCCCGCGGCATTCTGCGAACCCGGCTGCTTCACCGCCTGATACATCAGGTCTTCGAAGTTCACGCGGCTTCGCTTGAACGCAGTCGTTTCCGCGTTCGCGAGGTTGTTCGCCACCACGTCGATGCGCGTGCTCAGCGCCCGAAGTCCAGTCGCAGCGGAATTAAGTGCGGTGATGGCCATGGTTGCTTGAGTGTTATCGGACGAGCGAGAGCGTCATCTTGAGAGAAGTCGGGGACTTGACGAGAGAAGCCAGAAGCCAGGAGCCAGAAGCCAGAAGAGAAGGCGGAGGGGATTGCGTCGCGACGCCGCAATTGCGCTGATATACGCCTCGAGCATGCGGCTCACTTCATCGATCGCCCCAAGCTCCTCATCCGTTTGCGCGAACTGCAGATCCCGCGCCAGAATAAGATAGTACCGACATTCTTCGAGCGATCCTTGAGCGATGTTGTAAAACCGAATCTTGTCGGCACGCCCGCGCTTGACGAACCCCTCCGCAATGTTTGCGGGAACGGAGACCGCTGCGCGTCGCAACTGCGATGTCAACCCGAACATCTCTTCGCGCGGGAACTGTCTGCTAGCGCGATAGATGTCGAGCACCCACGAATGTGCCTTCTGATACACGTTCAATTCTTGAAAGGTGCGCGCCATCACGAGTCCCCTTCTTCCTACTGGCTTCTGGCTACTGGCTTCTGGCTTCTTTCGCTTAAGCGACTTTACCGACGTCATTCACCAGCCGATTCAACGTCGAATCCTGATAGCGAATCATGTTCGCATTCGCTTCGAGCTGGCGCTGGGCGTCCATCAGCACGGTGAGCTCGGTGGCGGGGTCTACGTTGGCGCGCTCTAAGGCGCCCCCGACGACTGTGGCTTTTGACGGAGTGATCTTGTTCGGATCGGAATAGTTCAGCAGCGTTTCGCCTTGCTTGGTGAGCTGCTTCGGATCGGGAACACTAAAGACGCCGAGCTTGGCGACCTGCTTGTCGGCGACGGTGATCTGGCCGTCGGAGGCAATCTCGATCAGACTGCGTTGCGTCGGATCGAGCGTGATCGGCTTGCGGTCCTGGTCGAGAACCAGATTGCCTGTATTTGATAGGATCAGACGACCCTGGCGATCGAGCTGGAACGACCCGTTGCGCGTGAGCTTGATCCCGCCGTTGGCATCCTGCACGCCGAAATAGCCGTCCCCGGTGATGGCGACGTCAAGCTTGTTGCCCGTGTTCTCCAGCTCGCCCTGCGTCGTGTCCATCTCCGTCGGCGCGCAGAGCAATCCGCCGCCGATGTTCTCGAGGAGATCACTGGAGCGGTTCGGGTTGCGCTCCGCTTGGGCCTCGGTGAGACGCTGCTGAAACAGCGCGACGTTTTTCTTGTAGCCAACCGTCTCGGCGTTGGCCAGGTTATTGCTAATGACGTCCTGACGATACGAGTTCGTCAGGACGCCCGTGGCCGACAGGTATAGGCCGTAAATCATTCGGCCCCTCCCTCGGCGGAAAGGGTCGATCGATCTGAGGCCAATCTTTCGATCTGCTCAGGACGATCGACCGCGGACGACGTCGGTTCATCCGTGAACCACGCAGGACCGGCTCCGCCGATCACGATGCGCCGCCCGCTGGCATTCGGGTTCGCCATCGATTGACCCAGATGCGCCGCGACCGCCAAGTGCGCGGCACGGACCAGACGTTCTCCGATGGACAAAGTCTGGACATCTTGATTCATCGATTCACTGCTCCCGGAAAACAAATCCCCGCCGGCCGTTATCAACAGCCGTGCCACAGAGGTGCCCGAGCGCTCGCAGCAAATGCGAAGACGAAGCGGAAACCATTGCTTTTCCAGCACAATTCGAAGAATTTCGCGCTAAACATTTTTATCCCTTCGTCGTATCAGAACCTTCTCGCACGCCGAACCAGAAGCGCAGCTTTCGCCAGCTTCACGCAGCTTTTGCAAGGATGAATCGAGATGCGGTGAAAGATTCTCGTGTGCGTGTGCGTCTCTAGGTTGAATCGACTGACGGCTCCAGGATGTGATGGACCTCACGTCAAGGCCGTCGCAGAGCGCAGCGCCGGCCGGCATCGTGTCGCGCGACCGATGTGAAGAATGCCGCCCGGCGTTGCGCCCTGGGACGGCCTTGAGCGAACGAAAAGTCTAAGTTCGATCCCCGAATTCCCCTGTTGCGGATATGATCGAAGGTCCGATCAAATCAGGCAGGTTTTGTTCGAAAGGCATCCGTTGATGCAGTTGTTTGGCCGTTTGATGCAGGCTCGCCGTGGCGGGCGACGTGTGAAGGCTTCGGCCCTCGAATCGGCTTCAACCCGAGTCGAGTCGCTCGAGCTGCGCCGGTACCTCTCGTTCAATCCAACCGGCCGCGAACAGGAAATGCTCGAGCTGCTCAACCGCATGCGCACCAACCCCGCGGGCGAGCTGCCGCTGCTGATTCATTCGAGTGACCCGAACGTCAACAACGCACTCGACTTTTTTAACGTCAACACCTCCGTTCTGGCCGACCAGTGGGCCTCGCTCACGCCGGTGCAGCCCGTCGCGTGGAATTCGGAGCTCTATTCCGCCGCCGAAGCACATACCGAGCTGATGCTTCAACAGGATCAGCAGTCGCATCAGCTCTCGGGCGAAGCGAACCTTGGGGATCGAATTCACAACGCCGGCTACATCTACTCCACCGCCGGCGAAAACGTCTACGCCTACGCCAAGTCCACGTTCCACGGCCACGCTGGTTTCGCCATCGACTGGGGCAACGACACGAACGGCATTCAAAATCCCCCAGGCCATCGCGACAACATGATGAGCTCCGCCTTCCGCGAGGTCGGCATCCGCATGATCGATTCCACCCCGGGAAAATCGGTCGGGCCGATCCTCATCACACAGGACTTCGGCGCCCGCTCGAACTTCGGCAACCCGATGTTCCTCGGCGCGGTCTACACCGACACGAACAACGACGGTTATTACGAAGACGGCGAAGGCATCGGCGGCGCGACGATCAAGCTCGAAGGCACCAGCGGAACGTTCACGACGACCTCAATGACCGCCGGCGGATATCAGGTGCAGGTGCCGGCCGGGACGTACAAAGTCACCGCGTCCGGTGGCAATCTTGGCGGCTCGATCGTGCTCAACAGCGTCACCGTCGGATCGAGCAACGTGCAGCGCGACTTCGTCGCCAACTCGCAGGCGCTCAACTTCGCGACGCTCGCGAACAACATCCTCACCGTGGAGGGCACCAGCACCGACGACTCTATTTCCGCGAGCGTTTCCGGCGGGATTCTCTCGGTCAAACGCGGCTCTCATTCGCAGACGTTCGATGCCTCACTCGTCGGCCGGATTGAGGTCTACGCCGGCGACGGCGATGACCTCATTGATCTTTCCGGGGTCAACATCCGCAGCTATGTCGACGGCAACCTCGGCAACGACACAATCATCGGCGGAGCCAACTCCGACACACTGAGCGGTGGCGCGAGCAAAGACTTCATCGAGGGCGGCGCCGGCGACGACCGCCTCAACGGCTACGGTGGAAATGACACGCTCGTCGGCCAGGACGGCAACGACCGCCTCTACGGTGGCAACCAAAACGACTCGCTCGACGGCGGCGCGGGCGTCGATCGCCTCTGGGGCGAGGACGGCAACGACACCCTCGGCGGAGGCGGATCCAACGACAAGCTCCTCGGCGGCGGAGGCGACGACCAGCTTTCCGGCAACGGCCAGAACGACCTCCTCGACGGCGGCACCGGCCACGACACCCTCTTCGGCGGCTCCGGCGACGACATCCTCTACGCCAAAGACGGCACCAGCGACGTCGTCAACGGCGCCGACGGCACCGACCAATACTGGGTCGACACCCTCGATTCCCTGTCCAGCGTCGAAACCGCCTTGGCCTAGGCATAAGCCATTTGTTCAAAATAGCTTACGCTGGTTTTGGCTTCGTTCTTCATTTTCCGCGCTGCGCATTCTGGAACATCTTGGAACATCTCCGAATGCGCCGGCTAGGAGCACATAAGTGCCGCTGCGGGCTCGATCTATACGCCAAGTTCCGCATACGTTGGCTTCGTTTCGCATTTTCGTCAGTTGTCGAACAGAACGGAACGTTTTGGCACATCGCGGAATACCCACCCTGTACAGTGAGTGAGTCGCGCATCCGAGTTGTCTCCCTCCCCTCGACTCGTCACTTTCGTCATGCGATGCGTGACCTCCCTTCGTCCCACGCAAGTCCCAAACATATACCAAACAACTTCTCGAAATGCGATAACATTCTGCCTCGAATTCCACACACCCAATCGACCCACTCAGGAACGTACAGCGGCGTGGTCAACTCCGCTGGCCACGATCCCACCGAGCATTTAGTCGCTTTCCGCTCCCGCGTACGATCATCGCAAAGCGATCCCGATCCCGATGCCTCCACCAACCCTCGACTACGCCCCGCGTCCTGATTTCGACACCGGCCGCTTCGTCGCGATCTATTTCCAGATCCTCGCGGGCCTCTCGGTCGCGTCGATGATCCTCCAGCCGATTCTCTATGACTCCTTACGCATCGATCTCACGCCCATCTTCCTGCTCTGGGCCGCCAGCGCTCTCAAACGCCACAGCCCGACCGCACGGAAGTGGGTCATCGGAATCACCGGCCTCCTGCTCGCGGCCGATGCGATGATGGTCATCACCTCGCTGATCTTCGGAACCGACCACATGACGGTTTCCCTCGGAACCCGTCACATCGAGAACCCCACCCTGCCGCAGGTCGCACTGGTCGCGATCCTTCTCGGCATCCTGGTTGGCGTCCCGTTCTTTACACTCATGTCAGAACGGGCACGACAACAATTCGTGACCCAGTACGCCCCGACCGGCCTGAGACGTTAGAATCCACCTTCAAGCCGTCCCAGAGCGAAGCGGCGGGCGGCATCGTGTCGCAAAGACGAAAGCAGCTAATGACCCCGCTCAACGACCCCATCCTCTTCCTCGCCACCGCCGACGCGGACCGCTCGCGCGATTTTTACGAGCGCGTGTTGAAATTGAAATTCATCGCTGACACGCCGCCCGCGCTCGTCTTCGACGTCGGCGGGACGATGCTGCGGATTCAGAAGGTCGACCGCGTGCACGCGGCGCCTTACACCGCGATGGGTTTCGCGGTGGCGAATATTCGTGAAACCGTGCGCGAGCTGCGCGACGGCGGAATCCAATTCGAACGGTACGAAGCCATGAACCAGGACGCCGACGGCATCTGGCAATCGCCCGCGGGGGCGCTGGTTGCATGGTTTAAAGATCCCGACGGCAATCTGCTTTCGCTCTCGCAGCATCGTTAGAGTGCTCGCACCCTGGGGATGGCATGAAAAACCTATATCCCATCGTCGTGCCCGCGACGTACTTTTCCCTTCCGCCGGACGCGCCGGACATCGGCCAGCCGAGCCTGGACGCGTTCGGCATTGTTCGCCCAATCGGCAATAATCTCTTCTCGTTGCTGGTGGAAGTGAACGACGATCGGATCAAGAACGTTCACGAAGATGAGATGCTCGCGCACGGCCTCGATCGGGCCGCTGCTGAGCGCGTTGCGATCGGAAACCTCTCGGTGCTCGCGGAATCGAGTGAAACAATCCAGCGGCAGGTGAACAAAACATCGTCTGGCTTTCATTTCGCGCTGTGGTTCGGCGAAAGGCTCACGTCGTCCTGTATCCTGTGGCCGGGCTTGTACGAATGGGCTCGCCGCGAGCTGGAAACCGATCAGCTCATCGTCAGCGTCCCGCAAGTGCAGTTGATGTGCGTCGCGGCGCGAGGCGACGAGGCATTTCGTGACACGATGAAAGGCTACATGGACAAAGTGATCGCCGACATGGACCGGCACATCTCGACCGATTGGTTCGAATTAGCGCCGAACGGTCTGGCGGAGCTTCGCGCCTGACGAGCAATGCAGATGTCGAACAATCCCGACGAGAGCGACTGGCGGCTGCGCACGCAGAAGGATTACCTGTCGGGGGCGACGCTGTACTGGCGAGTATGGCGTGAGACCCGGCCAGGATGGGATCACGACCACTGCGAGTTTTGCTGGACAAAGTTCATGGATCGCGAGGACGTCAAAGATGTTCTGCGCGAGGGATAACGACGGCTGATGAGTATTGGTGGGTGTGCTCGGCGTGCGCGAGGGATTTCGCGGAGCGGTTTCAGTTCACGCTCTTCGGCGAGGCGGACAACCAATGAATACAGGTGAAACTGATTTGGATCGTGCCATGAAGTTTGCAGGCGCGGAGGCGAATCGTGTCGGTGACGTCAAACTGTTGCTAACGCCCGTTCGGACAGTCGCCGTGATTTCCACAGCGCAAGGCATGATTAACAACGGCGGACTGCAATATCTTTTCGAGTGCGACTTCCCACACGAGCCGCCGTATTCGATTTTCGTTGACGCATATCATGAGATCGGCGCACAAGACGAAGCCAACGCGCTCGCGGCGGCGGTGAAGCTCTTTCCGTTCGCCGAGCCGCACAAGTTCCTCGAGCGCCGGTTGGCATTTCTCGATCAGTACATCGCAGAGGGCGATCATCGATCCGACAGTCCATTCGAGCCCTACACAAATCTGCTGTGCGGAAACGAAAATGTGTGGCGGCTGTTGGAAGAGTATGTTGCACGTCACGCGGCGGCGCTTCGCGCGTACGATCCGGAAGAAAAGGCCGATGACGGACGCGATTGACTTCAATTTGCTGTGAGAAAACCAATGCCGATTCGACTCGAACACGTCAAGTCCCCCACCGCCGATGCGCGGGCGCTTGTCGCGGAGCTGGATGCGGAGCTGAATGGGGTTTATTCGCCGGAGCAGGCGCACGGGTACAGCGTCGAGCGGATTTTTCAGCCGCATATTCTCTTCTTTGTTGCACGACTCGACGGCGAAGCCGTCGGTTGCGGCGGAATTGCATTCGAAGACGGTTTCGCGGAGGTGAAGCGGATGTACGTGCGGCCGGCGGCGCGGGGGAAGCAGGTCGCACAGGCGATCCTCGCGCGGCTGGAATCCGAAGCGAGCGCTCACGGAGTGAAACGATTGACGTTAGAGACCGGCGACGTCCGTCACGCCGCCATGCGCCTCTACGAGCGGGCCGGCTTCACACGCTGCGACGCGTTTGGCGCGTATCTGCGGATGCCGAAAAGCTCGATCGAGCGCAGCGTGTTCTACGAGAAGCGGCTGACGTGAGGAAATTGAGCCGCAGATCAACGCAGATTAAAAACTAAAAGAGGTTGACCACGAATGAACACGAATGGACACGAATCGAATTGAAAGCAGATTTGCATTCATTCGTGAAGATTCGTGTTCATTCGTGGTCAAGAATTCTTTCTTGATCTGCGTTCATCTGCGTCTATCTGCGTCTTGAGAAATCTTCGAGCATGTCTCATTCTTCGCCGAACTACGCAACCCTCGAAGATTGGATCGCCAACGAAGCGGTTTCGGTCTCGCTTGATTCGACAACGTCGCTGAACAACGCCGTTGATCGGATCATTGCATCCGCCGGCGATTCGATCGAGCTGCTCGGGCTCGGCGAGCCGACGCATTTGTGGAATGAAGTGCTTATGTTTCGCAATCGCGTGTTTCAGCGGCTTGTCGAGAAGCATGGTTACACCGCGATCGCGATTGAGAGCAGCTATCCGCGGGGGTTCAAGGCAAATGATTTCATCAACGGCCGCGGGGATGAGTCGCTTGAGACGGTGCTGAGCAGCGGGTTCAGTCATAACTTCGGACAGATGACGGCGAATCGGGAGCTGATCGAGTGGATGCGGGCGTACAACGCGGATGACTCGCATCGCGTGAAGCTGAACTTTTACGGGTTTGACGGGCCGCTGGAAATGACCGGCGGCGACAGTCCGTGGGGGATGTTGCGGTTTGCGCTCGATTTTCTTGCGCCAATCGATGGTGACGCGGTCAATGATCGTCGCGCGCGGACTGAAGCGCTCATCGGCAATGATGCCGACTGGGAAAATCCGGCCGCGATGATAGATCCGTCGAAGTCGGTCGGGCGATCGGCGAATGCGGTGTCGCTTCGGATTGAGACTGAAGAGTTGATCACGGAGCTCGAGACGCGGCGGCCGGAATTGGTCAGAAAAACGGATGCATTGCGTTATCTCGACGCGCTGCAGCATGCACGCGGAGCGCGGCAATTGCTCACGTATCACGCCGGCATGGGGAGCTCGTCGGCGAATCGGATTTCGGAGCTGCTGGGCATTCGCGATTGGATGATGGCGGACAATCTCTCGTACATGATCGAGCGCGAGCGCGGGCGGGGAAAGGTGTTTGCGTTTGCGCACAACAGTCATCTCAAGCGCGGGCTAGCGGAGTGGAAATGGGGTGATCAGCATTGGCGGTGGTGGCCGGCGGGGGCACACATGAGCGCGCGGCTGGGGGATCGATATGCGATGATCGGGACGAGCGCGGCGAGGTTGCCGACGATGAATCTTGGAGCGCCGCAGGCGGGAACGCTGGAGGCGCTGCTCAGTCGCGGACCGGGGCAGGCGGAGCTCGTGCCGACCTATCGGGGAGAGCGGTTGTCGCGATCGGTGATCGAAGCGACGGCGACGCGATCGAATGCGCATCCGGGGTATTTTCCGTTCACGCCGCAGAGCTTTACTGATTTCGATTGGCTGGCGGTCATTGATTGATCATCGAGTGTGAGACGACGCTCGAAAAAAGGACGCGAAATCGCAAGCGATCGCCGAACGCTCCGCGGCAGGAAGCATCGCTTGCGATTTCGCGTTTGTTTTTTGGATCAATACGCTGGCTGGCAAATCGCGCGGTAACATCGTGCCGCGGAGGTGATCGATGCTTCACACCGGATTCGTTGTCGCTGTCCTACTCATCGTTCTGTTCGGCCTGTCGCCGAGCGCGGTCGCGAAGACGGCTTCGGCGCCTGCGGATCATGTTGCGGCGGATTCAGTGAATGCGTTTGCGTGCGATTTATACAATCGCATTGCAGGTGATCATGCGGACGACAACCTCTTCTTCTCGCCGTTCTCGATGACCAGCGCGCTGGCAATGACGGCCGAGGGCGCGCGGGGGCAGACCGCGGATGAGATGGTCCGCGTGCTGCACGCGCCGAACGATCTTTCCGCGCTGCACAAGTCGCTCGGGCTGCTCTCGGATCGGCTCAGTGAAAAGCCCGCGCCCCCGGAATTACGGGACCGGATCGCGAACCTTCGAAAGGAGCTCGACGCGGACAACGAGAAGCTGAAGAACGATCATTCATACGACGATTCAACGACGAAACTGCAACGAAAAGCCCAGAAAACCGCGGCGGAGCTCAATGATCTGCAGTCGAAGGTGGATCAGTACGAATTCCGCGACGCCAATGCGCTGTGGGGCGAGAAGACATTTGAGTTTCAAAAGGCGTTTCTCGACACGATTTCGAAATACTACAAGAGCGGCGGATTGTTTCCGGTGGATTTTGTGAATGATCCGGAGGGCAGCCGGAAGAAGATCAACGACTGGGTGAGCGAACAGACGCACGATCGGATCAAGGATCTGATCGCGCCGAAGCAGATCACGCCGGACACGCGGCTCGTGTTGACGAATGCGGTCTATTTCAAGGGCGAGTGGGCGGATCCGTTTAAGGAGGATGAGACGACGGATCAGGATTTCACGATGCTCGACGGGAAAAAGACGCGCGCGAAGCTGATGCATCACATGAACCCGAAAGGCGCGAAGTACGCGGCGTTCAATGCGGATGGGTCGATCTTCGCAACGCCGGAGATGACCAGCACGCGCGGCCACGCCGAGGATGCGTCGAACTATCCAGGCAACGACGGTTTCCTGATGGCGGAGCTTCCGTACAAGGGCGGAGATCTTTCGATGATCGTGTTGCTTCCGCAGACGCCGGCGGGGCTGAAGAATCTCGAATCGAACCTGTCCGCCGAGAACCTGTCGAAGTGGACCGGGCGACTGAAAGCGCGCAAGGTTGACGTTTATCTGCCGAAATTCAAGCTGGAGACCGGTTACGAAATGTCGAAATCGCTCGAAGCGCTTGGAATGAAGCGCGCGTTCGTGAATCCGATTGACGCGAACGGCGCGCAGTTCGACGGCATCAGCCCCAGCAGCGATCCGCGGAAGCGATTGTTCATCAGCGCGGTGATCCACAAGGCGTTCGTGGATGTGAATGAAAAAGGCACGGAAGCCGCGGCTGCGACGGCCGTGCTGATGGCCAGGGGCTTGGCGATGCCGGAGAAGGTGCCGTTCGTGCCGACGTTTCGGGCGGACAAGCCGTTTGTTTTCATCATTCGCGAAAATGCAACGGGAACGGTGCTGTTCATGGGGCGAGTTACAAAACCTTCGTAGCCGAGCGTTTTTGACGCCGGCTCTGAGCGAACGCGCAGAGGCGGATCCCCGGTCGGTCCGGCCAAAAACATCCGCCCCTTCGCTCCGCTCAGAAGCGGCGTCTGGTATCCTTAGTGGCGTCATGACGGACAAAGACGTCAGCCAATACATCGCCGCGACGTTCGCCGAGGCGCAGTCCGCGGGCGCGGATGGGAATTCGTTCTTCTTTTTTCGCGGCGATCGCAAGCTTCCCTTCGCGACGCTCGTCACCAACGACATGTACGATCAATTTTCGGATCTCGATCGTCCTTCCGTGTTTCGGCTGAACGTCGGCGTGACGAAAGAAACGTTCGAGCGCGTGGTCGGCCGCGATGCAATGGACGCGAAGCACGACTTCGCCGCCTTCGACCGGATCATGCCACATCCGGTGTATGGGCGGATGCATTGGCTGTGCGTGCTGAATCCGACGGAGGGGACATTTCAGACGGTGAAGAGTTTGTTGAATGAGGCGTTTGATCTGGCGGCCAAGCGCAACACGAAATCAGACAAAGACACGCCCGCGTGATGGTCGGGGGCAACGGTGGCACTCCCGGCGCGCGGGGATCGGTGGTGGGACGCCGTACTCGGCGGCCGATATGCGTCGATGAGTACATCGCCGCATCACAGACAAGAATGTCTGTGCCACCAGAATTGCGCGTTCGACTATCCCCGCTACAATAATGCTCGCAAATGAAAAGTGATGGGGTTGCCAATCTCTTCGTGCATCGATCGGCCGCGCAGCGTTACGCGAGCGCGCGGCCGTACTTCCATCCGCGGGTGATGAAGCGAATCGTCGAAGTCACTGGGCGATCGCGCTTCGCTCGCGCGCTCGATGTCGCTTGTGGAACGGGACAGTCGTCGCAGGCGCTGCTGGAGATCGCGGACGAAGTGCACGGGACTGATATTTCGCCCGAGATGCTCGCGGAGGCGAAAGAGCACGAACGCATCCGGACACATCTCGCGCCGGCGGAGCGGTTGCCGTTTGAGGCGGAGTCGATTGATTTGCTGACCGTCGGGCTGGCGTTTCATTGGTTTGATCAGGCGGCGTTCTTGCGCGAGGCGCATCGCGTGCTGAAACCGTCGGCGTGGCTCGTCGTCTACACCAGCGGGTTTAACGGGGAAATGGCGGAGAACGCGGCGTTTCGAGCCTGGGCGCACGAGGATTATCAGAAACGTTTCACGACCCCTCCGCGGCGGTCTGTGGGCGTCAGCGCGGAGCTCGTCGCGCCGTTCGGATTCGAGTTGCGGGCGACCGAGCGTTTCGCGCACGATGAAACGATGACAGCGGATCAGCTCACGGCGTATCTGCTGACGCAAACGAACGTGATCGCGGCGGTGGAGAGCGGCTCGGTGCCGATCGAGGACGCGGCCAAGTGGATCCGGGACGGCGTCGGGCCGTTCTTCGACGATCAACCGCGAACGATGAAGTTCAGCGGATCGATCTCGTTTATTCAGCGGTGCTCGTGAAAGCGGTGTGATAAATCACGTGTGGCACAGCCGCCCTCGGCTGTGTTCGATGCGCGAGCAGAAGCACAGTCCCGGCGCGCCGGGACTGTGCCACATGGTTCTGATGAAACAACCGATCGTCACATCCCGACTTCGCATCCGACGGTTTACGCTGGAGGATTTGGATGCAGTCGCGCCGTTGCATGATGACTGCTTCGGCGAAGCGCCGCGGGAGGTGCGGCGGATGTGGCTCGAGTGGACGATGCGAAATTACGTGGCGCTCGAGCAGCTTCAGCAGCCGCCCTATGGGGATTATGCGATCGAGTTGCGTGATGGCGGAGAAGTGATCGGAGCGATTGGGCTTGTGCCAAGTTTTGGGCCGTTCGATCGGCTGCCGTCGCTTTGGTGTGGTTCGAATTCGAATCCGGATCTGTTTCGGCCCGAAGTTGGATTATTCTGGGCGATCGCGGCGACGCATCGGCGGCGCGGGTATGCGAGCGAAGCCGCGGCGGCGATGGTGGCGTTTGCGTTCAACCAATTGAAACTTGCGCGGATCGTGGCGACAACGGAGCACGATAACGCCGCGTCGATCGGCGTGATGCAGCGAATCGGCATGCGCATCGAGCGCAATCCGCTGGATGAGCCCGCGTGGTTTCAAACGGTCGGTGTGCTGGAGAATCCTTCGAAATGAGCATGAATGAGACGATGAACGTGGCGATGAATCGCGAAGACGATCCTGCGGCTCTGAAGATTTTGAACTGGATCGTTCTCGGGATTACCGTACTTGTCCTCGCCTATTTTGCGGCGTCTTTGCCGTCGAATCGCAAGGTCGTTGAGCAGACCCTGATGGATTTCAAGGTCGACGCATCGACGAAGACGAAGGTGATTCTCGCCATCCCCGCGGGCGCGTTTCCCATCATTGCCATTGTGCTTTTTGGCGTTGTGGCTCTTGTTCACGGCTTCGTGAAGAACCGCGCGGTGGCGACGTGTGTTCATGCGCTGATCAGCGTGGTTTGCTGCATCGCGATCATGCTCATTCACGACGCGATGGACGAACCGATCATCGAACTGCTGCGCGTGGTCTCGTCGCACTGAGAGCGTGAGATCTTTTGCGTGGCGAGGGCGTCTCGCCCTCGCATTTGCGGCTACAGCCGCGTTCGCGAGGGCAAGATGCCCTCGCCACGCTGAAAAGATTACACGCTCTGAGCGAGTCTGATGGTATGAACGTGACATGGCCTTTCAGGTCATGCGCACGTCCTGAAAGGTCGTGTCACGTCAAAAGCCTCATGCTCTAAGCGGGAGAACCATGCCGACCTGCAAACAACTTCTGATTGAACAGACCGCCGAGGCGTTTGACGGCCGGAAGGACATGTCGCTCATGGCGGCGCTGGACCAGATCACAGCGGCCCAGGCGTCGTGGCGGGTAGATGAGAACGTGCCGACGGCGGAGCAGCTTGTGCGGCATGTCGCGTGGGCGAAGACGACGTATTGCCATCAGGCGTTTAACGTGCCAATGGTTTTGGTCGATCCCAGCGTCAATGACGACGGCGATCATCCCTCGCTGCCGTGGGAGTTTCCGTGTGGGGCGGCGTATGGCCTTGATGCGGCGGCGGGCATCGCGGGGGCGATCGATTTGCTGGTCCGTGCGCACAGGGTCGTCGTCGAATGCCTGCAGGCATGTACCGAAGATGCCCTTGATCGCCCCGTTCCCGGCCGGCACGGACGATCGGCGGTGCACTTGTTCTCGATCCTCATGATTCACGACATCTATCACGCCGGCCAGATCCGCACGCGGCGGCGGTTGTGCCCGTGATGCGCGATCGGCTGCTGCAAATCCTCCTGCTCGCTAGCCTGATGTGGCTTTCGTGGTTGCTCATGATGCTTGTTCACGAAACGGGTCACCTCATTGGCGCCAAACTGACCGGCGGAACCGTCCAGCGCGTGATCTGGCATCCGCTGGTGATTTCGCGGACGGATGTGCATCCGAATCCGCATCGGGTGATTGAAGTATGGGCTGGCGCGGTTTTGGGAAGCGCAATTCCGCTTGCGATCGCGGCGCTGGTTTCGCTTTCTCGTCTGCGGGTGGCTTACCTCCTGTGGTTTGTCGCGGGATTCTGTTTGATCGCCAACGGGGCATATATCGGCGTTGGAGCGTTCGATCCGGTCGGGGATGCGGAGGAACTGGTGTCGCTCGGCGTTTCGCGATGGGTGCTGCTGGGCTTTGGCGTGGTGGCTTTTGGGGCGGGACTTTGGATCTGGCATCGCGGCGGTGAGCGGTTGGGCTTCGGGCGCGATCGGAAGGCGGTGGTCGCGTCGCACGCGTGGGGTGTATTCGTGGCCTGCGTATTGGTGACGCTATTCGGAATGCTCTTCGGGAATCGGGGCTCGTAGATCGGCGGTTGCGTTCGAGTTTAGCCCGGCCGCTTGCGGCCGGAGATCCGGCCGCGAGCGGCCGGGCTAACCCGGGCTAACGGGCTGGCAGTTCTTTGTGTTTCGGAGAACTGCTAAATATGCGGAAGTGCTTGTGCGTTATGAAAGGAAGAGGGCGTCGGCGACGCCTTTATATGGCCCGTTCCGCGCGGTGAATGCGTCGGCGGGTGAAGTTGGGGAACTCGGTGTTGCAATTCTGTTTTTCACATTACGTGCGACCTCGGGCTGCACGGTGTCTCGCAAATCGTTCTAGTTTGACAGCGCAGCGGCACGTTGCGATGCTGTAGTCCCATACATCAAAGGGCTTTGTATGAACCTCGAAGGTCTGGAAACGCGGCGGTTGTTTGTGGCAGATGGGACGGCGGCGCTCAATGGCAGCGGGATTGTGGAAGCGGCCGGAACGCCCGCCAATGACGTGATCATCGTGCAGGCTGTAAACCAAAACACGCAACTTCAAGTTTCGATCAACGGCACACCGTTTCTCTTTGAATATTCAGACGTTAACTCAGTTACGATCGATGCCGAGGCGGGCGACGATTCGGTCACGCTGCTCCCCGGCGATCGGGCTGTTTCGGGTCGGGTGACCGCCCCACCGGCATACGTTCTGGGCGGAGATGGCAACGACACGCTCATCGGCGCCGACGGCAACGACAGCCTGACGGGCGGCGGCGGCAATGATTCGATCGACGGCGGAGGCGGGGACGACCTGCTGAGCGGCCGGGGCGGCAGTGACACGATCAACGGCGGCGCGGACAATGACAAGATCCTCGGCGACGATGGCCGCGATCTCCTGCACGGCAACGAAGGGAACGACACGATCTACGGCGGAGCCAACGTCGATTACCTCTTCGGTGACGACGGAAACGATTCGATGCTTGGCGGCGGCGGAAACGATCGCCTCGACGGCGGGTTCGATAGCGACTACATGGAAGGCTCCGCGGGCAACGATTCGTTCTTCGCGGGCGATTTCCAGCGTGACACGCTGGTCGGCAACGGCGGAATAGACGCTGCGGTCACCGAGGATATCCCGGTCGATAAGCTGCTCAGCATCGAATTCTTCCCGCACACGCCGTTTTAAAAAAGAGCCTGGGTGGGCCGGATGTCTCACGTGTGGCGCGTGGGCGCTTGGTCGTTGCCATCTGTTGAACGTTACAACTCTGGAGAAGTTATGTCAGCTCGCAGCAAGGTCCGCAGCGCGAAGGCGATCATCGAAAAATCTGTTTCAGTTACGTGGATGGACTCGCTGGAGCGCCGGATTCTGTTCGCCGCGGGCGACATCGACGCGAGCTTCGGCACGGCTGGAACGACGACGACAACGATCCCTGGTTTCGGCGGAACCGGCGCGTTCGCGACCGACGTGGTCGTCGAGCCCGATACCGGCAAGATCGCCGTCGGTGGGCAGAACGTCGACAAAAGCTCGCTGATCGTCGCGAAATACGATCCGGTCAGCGGAGCGCTGGACAACGGCTTTGCCAGCTCGGGCATTTCAGTAAATAACGCCGCCGCCGGCGGCGAGGGTCTCGCCGAGCAGCCCAATGGGAACTTCGTTATCACCGGTACCGGTCCGGCATCGCTCGTCACGCCTCACGGCACCGCATTCCTCAAGAACAATGGAACGCCCGACATCGGCCTGAATCAGTCCGGCGTCGCACAAAACATCGGCGGGCATGATGTGCAGGTCGTGACCGGCAATCGGTGGCTGCTCGCGAGCAACACCGGCCTGGAAGTGTTCGATGTGAACGGCATTCCCGCGAACTTCCCGAACGGCGACGTTGGCGGGACACACAATACGTCGCTCGCCAACGCAATTGCGACCTACACCGATCCGTTCACCAAACAGATTCAGATCGTCGCGGTCGGCTACTTCCGTCAGCGGACGGGACTGGGGATTTTTGGCAATCCGTTCCGCTACACCACGAGCCTCGCCATCGCCAAGTACGACCTCGTTATCGAAAATCACAAGGCCAGGGTGGTGCTCGACACGACCTTCGGCGTGAACGGTCGCATTCAGACGAACTTGGACGGCCAGTTCAACGGGAATAGCGCGACCAATTCGGAGAACCTCCACGGCGTTGCGTTCAATGCGGATGGAAGCTTCATCGTCGTCGGCAACATTGGAAGCCCGCTCACCGGCGATCATGGCTTCTACATGGCGAAGTACCTTAACGACGGCACGCTCGACTCGACGTTCGGCACCGGCGGCATCTTCACCACCACCGCCAGTGGAACGACGCAGAAGCTGCTGAGCGGCACAGGCGTCGTAATTCAGCCGGCCGACGGGAAGATTCTCGTGAGCGGCAATGGTGAGGACTCGGGCGGCAGTCCGATCGCGATGGTCGCCCGATTCACCGACAAGGGCGTGCTCGATACGACCTTCAGCGCCGATGGCATGACGCCATTGCCTGACTTCAGCAGCGCGAACGCCGTTACGCTCGGCACCGACGGCAACGCGATCGTGGTCGGTCGCGCCGCAGGCGGTGGTGATGCGCAGTTCGCTGTCACCCGCGTGCTGACGGGCACCCCGCTTCCGCTGCAATCGGGCAGCGCGACGGTAATTAGCAACGTGCTGCAGGTCGCCGGAACCGGCAAGGGCGACAACATCTCGATCGACGTGCTCAACGGAACGACGTACCGCGTGACGATCAACGGCTCGATCACCGACATTGACACGTCGACGTTTGGCTCGATCCAGATCAGCACCCGCGCGGGCGACGATGAGATCACCATCGGCCCGGGCGTCATGGGCGTTTACGTCAATGCCGGCCCGGACAACGACGTGATCATCGGCGGCGACAACAACGATACGCTCACCGGCTCGACCGGAAACGATTCGATTCTCGGCGGCGCGGGCGACGATCTGCTCAATGGCTTCGCAGGCGACGACACGCTGCAGGGCGGCGGTGGAAACGACACGATCAACGGATTTGATGGCCGCGACACGCTCGCGGGCAATGCCGGCAACGACGTGCTCGACGGCGGCTCGAATGTCGATTACCTCACCGGCGGCAGCGGCAGCGACACTCTGCTCGGCGGCGGCGGTAACGATCGACTCGTCGGCGATTCCGGCAGCGACTCATTGTCCGGCGGACAAGGCGACGACCAGTTCTTCTCCCGCGATGGCGCCATCGACACCGTCAACGGCGACGCCGGCGACAACGATTTGAATACCGGCTCGGATGCGAATGACATCCTCGTGAGCATCGAGATCAACGGGTGATTCCTGTTCGTTGAGTGCCTTCTCCCTCATTGCGCAAGGACGGCGTGGACCGTGTCATCCTGAGCGAAGCGAAGGATCTCGATATCGAAGACGCGTTGCGGTATCGAGATCCTTCGCTTCGCTCAGGATGACATCTTTTGGCGCGGATGCGACACTTGGAACTACCGAGGCGATCTTTTGCCAACCCCGCCCGCGCGCGTTAATCACGTACGCATGCAATCGTCCCGCACGCGTTACCTTCTCCCGCTCATCGTCCTTCTCACCTGGGGACTCTGGTTCGGCGCGATCCTCGGCTTGTTCCTCTTCGTCCAGGTGCTCTTTAAGACCGACCGCGACGTCGCCGTGCGCGCCGCGCCACGCATGTTCATCGCATTCGAAACATTTCAACTCGTCCTCGCGGCGATCGCACTCATCGCAACCGCGGTGTGGCGCTTGCGCGTCCCGCGCGCATTGCTCACGGTTATCTTCGTTCTCTTCTGCATCGCGAGCGTCGCCGCGATCATTCCACCGATCGCCATCACACCGAAGATGGAACTGCTGCGCATCGCCGGCCAAAGCAGCTCGCCGCAGTTCAAAGCGCTGCACGGGCGAACGATGATCTTTTACATGACCATCACGATCAGTCTTCTCGTGGTGGGCTTGCTTCTCCCATCCGCGATCGCGTCGCCTGGAACAGCGACAGAATCTGCTCCGGCGTGAGCACCTCCGGCCGGCGCTGTGGATCGATCCCCTGCGCCGCGAGAATCCGTTCAACGTCTTCGTATCCCGCCTGCGTCAGCGCCTTGCGAATCGTCTTTCGCCGAAACGAAAACAGCGTCGCGACGAATCCGCCGAACTCGCTCGCAAGCGTGCCGAGCCGATCGCGGCGCCGCATCCGCACCAGCGCCGATTCGATCTTCGGCGGAGGCCAAAACGCCTGCGGTGGAAGCGTCCGCAGCAACTCCACATCCGAGAGCATCTGCGCCATCACCGAAAGTGGCCCGTATGCTTCACTTCCCGCAGGCGCACGCAACCGATCCGCGACTTCCTTCTGCACGGTGAACGCGAGCAGGTCCGCTCCGGCGATCAGCAACTCAATGATCAAGGGAGAAGCAATGTTGTACGGCAAATTCGCAACGAGCTTCACCCGCGCACCCGCGGGCTTGCCACTAAAGTGGCAAGCTTCCAGCAGCTCAGGATTGATCGCATGCTTCCCCGCGAGCGCATCGCCTTCGATGAGCTGAAACTTCTTCTCCCCAGAAAACTTCTCCCGCAACATCGCCGCCAGATCGCGATCAATCTCCATCGCGATCACTTTCCCCGCCCGTGCAATCAGTTCTTCCGTCAGCGTGCCCGTTCCCGGTCCGACCTCAATCACCACATCCCCCGGCCCAATCTCCCCCGCCTCCGCGACCACGCGCACAAGGTTCTGATCAATCATGAAATTCTGCCCAAACTGCCGTCGCGGACCGCTTCCGGCTCGCGACAGCAACTCCTGAATCTGATGTTTTGACTGTGCCATCCGCCATGAGTGTATGGGACGACACGCCTTGTTAGAATCTTCGGTATGAAATCCTACGAAGTGATCCGACAGGCGGTGGATGAGCCCGGGGTGAAGGCGGTCGCGGCGGCGCTGAAGGTTTCGCCGGCCTTGGTTTACAAGTGGTGCGAGCCGCCCGCGGATAGCGAAGACCCGGATCAAAGCGGCGCGAAAAATCCGCTCGATCGCGTTCGCGAAATGTACATGCTCACGAAGGACATTCGCCTCATCCGCTGGCTCTGCAACGACGCCGGCGGGTTTTACGTTTCGAATCCCGTGCCCGACATTCGCAAGAGCATGGATGAATCGATCTTCAACGAAACCCGCAGCATGGTGCGAGAGTTCAGCGAATTGCTCGATGCCGTGACGGCATCGGTCGAAGACGATTCGCACATCGACTCGCAGGAAGCGGACGAGATTCGTCAGAAATGGGAAGACCTTAAGGCATGTGTCGAGCGTTTTGTCATCAGCTGCGAGAAAGGCCACTATCATCTGAAGAAGAAGGACGACAAGACGAAACCGAAGCCGGTGTGATCGCGATGCCCCCGACCAGCGCCACGATCGATCGACAGATCCTGGTTATTTATCGCGCGCAGGAAAGCGCCGCGAATGCCCCGCTTCCCGCTCCATTTCGCGCCCGGCTCTTCAAAGATCACGCGATCGCCGCGCTATCGCTCGTCCGCCTCAAGCCCCCGAAACCGCGGCTGATGCCGTCGCTCATCACGACGCAGCCGGAGCACATCGCTCACCAGATCGCGGTCCAGTGGACGCACAACGGCGACACGCGCGCGGGGTGGTACGTCCTGCGTCGCGATACAACAGCGCGCTCGGTCGTGCTCGGCGGAAGCATCTTCCCCGGCAAGCTGAACCACGGCCGATTTCACGTGCACGAACAGGACGCGCGCTTCCGCATCACCTGCGACAGCGACGACGATCAATCCCACGTCCGGGTCGATGCTTTCGCCGCCGATTTTCTTCCAAAGGAAGCGATCTTCGCGACCGTCGAAGAAGCAACCACTTTCCTTCAACCCGCGACGAGCACTTACACGTCCGCGACACCGAAGGGCGAACTCGAAGGGATGGAGATCGTGCCGAAAAGTTGGCCGATTCGCGCAATGGCGTTGTGGGAAGCGACCTCGAGCGTGTTCGAACACGCATTCGCAATAGATTCGCTCGCCGTCGATTGCGCGATGCTCCTTCGAAATGTCGAATATGAGTGGACGACGACAACGCTCAATGAATCCCAACGGGCGGCTTTGTAGGGTGCGCTTCAGCGCACCGGTTATTTCTTCGTTCGAAATGCGAATAACCGGTGCGCTGAAGCGCACCCTACAAATCACGGGAGCAGGCTGACGAGGCGATCGACCTGCTCTTCGGTGTTGTAAAAGTGCGGTGAGGCGCGCAATCGCCCTTCGCGAACGGCGATTTCGGTTTGCTGTTCTTTCCGCAGCTTCAGCCAGATCTCTTCCGGCTTCTCCTTCGGCGATGCGAAGCTGACAATCCCACTCCATTGACCAAACCGCCGCGAGCTGATCACGGGATAGCCTTTGCTCGTGAGTCCGTCGATCAAGCGATCGGTGAGGACTTTCAGTCGATCGAAGATGTTTGAAATGCCAACCGATTTGATCAGTTGAAGCGATGCGAAGAGCCCGAGCAATCCCGGGACGTTGTACGTGCCGCATTCAAACCGCTGCGCGTCGCTACGGAGCGTGTAGTTGTAATTGCCATAATCGCTCGCGTTGACGACGTTCATCCATCCGACCATCAGCGGCCGCGTGCGCTCGATCAGTTCGCGGCGACAGTAAAAGATTCCCGCACCCTCCGGACCGAGCATCCACTTGTGTCCGTCGGCCGAGAGGTAATCGATGTTCATCGCCTTCACATCGACCGGGCATGCGCCGATGGTTTGAATCGCATCGACACAAAAAAGTTTTTTGTTGTCGCGGCAGAATTGGCCGATGCGGGCGAGGTCGTGTCGTTGCCCGCTGGCGTATTCGACATGTGAAAGCGAAACGATCCGGCAGCGCGGATCATTGGCGGCTTCGAGGATCTTCTCGGTCGGCACGACTCGCTTGCCCGTCTCGTCCGTCTCTTCCGGCACCTGAATCAACTTGCAACCATGATTGCGCACAACCTCCATCCACGGATACACATTGGCGGGATACTCGACCGCGGTCGTGACAATCTGATCGCCCCACTGCCAATCGATCCCGCTGGCGACGATGCTGAGGCCCTCGCTGGTGTTCTTCACGAAGGCGATCTCCTCGCGCTCGGCATTGATCAGCTCGGCGCAGAGAATCCGCAGTTCCTCGATCAGGTGATACCAATTGATCGCGAGATAGCCAGCCGTCTCGGACTGTTCGCAATACGCCCGCATCGCATCCGCGCAGACCTTCGGGATCGGGCAAACACCGGCGTGGTTGAAGAAATGCCACTTCCGCAGGATCGGAAAGGCGTCGGCGTTGCCAATGAGGCTGGCGAGGTCTGGCATGAATGAGGTATTGAACCAATCGCGGAAGAGTTATGCCACACCTATAATGGAATCGTCATGAAACCGATGTACCCCGCGCGCCGTCATCCTGAGCGAAGCGAAGGATCTCGATGTGGCAACACGTGTTCCGAACCCGAGATCCTTCGCTTCGCTCAGGATGACAGGCTTATCGTTTTTATCCTACTGATGAGTCTGATCGCGTCGACGTCGACGCGCGCGCAGGACCTGTCTCGCGAATCGATTCCGCAGAAGTGGATCGAGCCGTTGTTGCCGGAGGATCTGCCGCCACTTCAGTATCCGAAGTACTTCAACGATCTCGACAAAGCTCGGCTGCAGGTGCAGACCGGCCGATACAAGCTCGCTCTGCAGAATCTCGCCCACGTCAAAGGCGACGCGACCGAGATCGCCATCCTGAAAGCCACCGCGATGAATGCGATCGGGAAGAAGCAGCCTGCGATTGATCTGCTTTCCGTGGACACGATTCCCAAAGCATCGTCTGCCGAAGTGCTCCGCGCGCGGATTCTTTCGGAAATGGGAAAGAACGACGCCGCGATGACGGTGCTCAACGAGCATCTCAAGGCGAATCCGAATTCGATTCCCGGTCACTATTATGCGGGTTGGGTTTCGGAGCAGTTGGGGAAGCTGAACGACGCGAAGAATTTCTACAACTGGTTCCTCGACGACAAGCGCGATTACCTCGCGAAGCTGAAGCAGGACCGGCCGGATCCGGCGCTGCAGAGCGCGGATAATGTGACGCTGATCGGCCGGGCGATCGATCGCTGGGCGACATTGAACGGCGCGTATGAGAAGAACGAGAATCTTCACCAGGCGATTCTGAATATTTTCGTCAAAGCGTACGACGAGATCGATCGCGCGTACGGCCCTGCCCACGTCGCGGCGGCGGAGTATTTTCTCTCGCACGACAACACGACCGAAGCGACGAAGGAACTGCAGGCCGCGCTGCGATTGAACGAAGGCGATCTCGATGCAATCGACCTGATGGGTCGCATTGCGATTCAGTCGTTTGATTTCGACACGGGAGACAAGGCGATCGACGCGATTCGCCACATCGATCGCGGATCGGCAAGGGCGGACATTCTCGAAGCGCGGAATTACCTGCACCAGCGGCGGCCGGTCGATGCGTTCAAGCCGATCGAGCGCGTGCTGCAGCAACAGCCGCAGAATATTGAGGCGCTCGGCCTGCTCGCGGCGACGCATGCGTTGCGATTGGAAGACGACAAGGCCGCGGCGGTGCTCAAGCAGGTCGATTCGATCGATCCGGACAACGCGACGGCGTATTTCGAGATGGCCGAGCAGCTCGGCGCGATGCGGCAATACCCGCGCTCGGCGGAAATGTACAAAATCGCGATCCAGCGCGCGCCATGGTGGACCGCGACGCGAAATGGGCTCGGGTTGCTCTACACGCAAAGTGGCGATGAGGACGAAGCGCGCGTCACGCTCAACACCGCCCACGCGCTCGACCCGTTCAATCTCGCGACGACGAATTATCTGCGGCTGCTCGACGAGCTCGGCGGATTCGCCCGCAAGGAAACGGCTCATTTCATCGTGATGTACGACGCGAAGCTCGATCCGATCATCCCGGAATACTTCAGCGATTATCTCGAGACCGTCTATCCGCAAGTGTGCCCCGAATACAAATGCGAGCCGAAGCGCAAGACGTACATCGAAGTCTTCCCGACGCACGATGCGTTCAGCGTTCGCACGACCGGCTCGCCATGGATTGGCACCGTCGGCGCGAGCACCGGCCGGGTGATCGCCCTTGTTTCGCCACGCCGTGGAACCGCGACGATGGGGACGTTCAACTGGTCGCAGGTGCTGCGGCACGAATTCACGCACACCGTCACGCTCGCGGCCACGGATAATCGTATCCCGCATTGGATGACCGAAGGCCTCGCGGTCTATCAGGAGCATTCGCCGCTGCGCTGGGAATGGGTGCCGATGCTGTATAACGCGGTGAAGAAGCACGAACTCTTCACGATGGACAATCTCACGTGGGGATTTGTCCGCCCGCAAAAACCAAACGATCGGCAGATGGCGTACGCGCAATCGTTCTGGATCTGCACCTACATCGAAGAAAAGTACGGCCACGAAGCGATCCTTCAGATGCTCGATCAGTTCAAGCACGGCGCGAGCGAGGCGGAGGCATTTCAGCGCGTGCTGAAGGTGAGCATCACGCAGTTCACGAGCGACTTCTTCGCGTGGACGGAAAAGCAGGTGAGCACGTGGGGTTACGACCCGGAAACGAGCAAGAAGTACGCCAAGCTGCGCGATGAAGGCGAGCTGATGATCAAGGAGAAGAAATACCCGGAGGCGGTGAAGCTTTTCGAGCAGATCGTGACGCTGCGACCGGTCGATCAGCTGCCGCATCAGCGACTGGCGGGACTGTATCTCACGAAGCAGGTGAACCAGCCGGACAAGGCGATCGAGCATCTGATCCGCCTGCACAAGGTGGACCTGAAGGACAACCAGTACGCGAAGCGCATTGCCCGAATCTATCGCGACGAAGGTAAGTTTGATGACGCGGAGAAATATGGGATGCAGGCGGTGTATGTCGATCCGTACGACCTTCAGGCTCACAAGCTGCTGGCGGAGTTGTATGAAAAGGCGGGGAACCAGGCGGGGCTCGAGCGCGAAGAGCGCGTGATCCCGGTGCTCGAGAAGTGGATCGAAGAGAATCGTCGACCGCAGAACTGAAACCTGTGAACGTGACACGGGCTTTCCAGCCCGTGCGCACCCCGCACGGGCTGGAAAGCCCGTGTCACGTTAAGCTCTCTCAACAATGGATCCACAGCAATTAACGATCGCACAATTTCAGAACCACATCCGCGAGCGGTACGAGAAAGTCGATCGCGAGCGCGGGACGCCGAAGACCTTTTTGTGGTTTATCGAAGAGGTGGGCGAGCTGGCGACGGCGCTCAATGGCAATGATCGCGCCAACCTCGAAGAAGAGTTCGCCGATGTCGTCGCGTGGCTGTGCACGCTGGCGAATATCAACGATGTCGACCTGGCCACCGTGATCGCGAAGAAATACCTGGGGGAGAAGAAGCCGGAAGGACATAAATGAGCTTGGTGATTGTTGATTGGTGACTGACTCGATCCGTCACGCACCAATCACCAATCACCATTTTTGCCCCTGCCAACGGTCACATATAGAGCTAGACCCGCCATATAATTGACGGTCCAACACAAGGCACGTACAGTCCATGTTCATGCGGTTTTTCTGGGTGGGGATCACCCTCTTGCTCATGCCGATCGTCGCCCTCGCTCAAATGAAGGGCGAGGTGGAGAGCATTGGGATCAATAATTTTTACCGCCCGGATGCGCCGACGCCGATGGTCGTGCATCTTCAGCCGGGCGGCGCGGGAACCGGCACTTACACCATCAACGTCAAGCAGAAGGATCTGGACGGCGACGAAGTCACGTTCAAGCGCGATATCACCGTCACCGGCGGAGTTGGGGATCAGCGCTATTGGATGTACTTCTATCCGAGCGTGTCAAAAACCGGCTTGGCTGATGTGAGCAACGGCGGGCAACTTTCCGATCTGCAGCGAGAGCTTCCAGTCTCATTGACGAAAGACGGCAAGGCGATCGCGCCGCTGCGCGTGACGCAGATGGCGGCGAATATCGATCCCGTGAGCAACAGCGCATTCAGCACGCGTCGCGGAACGAAATTCATCGTCGCGGTGGGTGAAGGGCGCTCGCCGGCGTGGAATGAATACCAGGCCGTCGGATCGAGTGGCGTGCTGGGGATCATGGAAGACGTGCAGATGGTAAGCGTGCGGGTCGACGGGCTGCCGGAAAATCCGATCGGGCTCGTCGGTGTCGATGCGATCCTCTGGATGAACGCCGACCCCGCGGCCCTCAAGAGCGGCGGGGATGAAAAGTATCGCGCCCTGCAAACGTACGTGCGCCAGGGCGGAACGCTGGTGATTTTGCAATCGCCCGAATGGCAGCGCGCAGCCGAGTTCGGCGATCTGCTGCCGGTCGTCGTGCAAGGGGTGGATGAGAAGGACGATCTCGAACCGCTGATCGGCATCGCGAATTCAGGTAATTTCGATCAATTTGGAAATAAGCTGATCAACCCGACGTGGCTGCGGCCGAAGGGACCATTCAAGTTCGCCCGCGCGATGCCGAAGCAGAACGCGATCGTCGATATGTGGATGAGCTGGGACGCGGCCGGCAAAGACCAGACGCCGTACATCGTTCGCGCGCCGTATGGCCTGGGCAGCGTCGTGTGGGTGGCACAGGATCTGAGCGATCCAAACATCGCCGCCCGCGCTTCGACCGGTTGGCCGTTCGTGTGGGACAAGGTTTTCGATTGGCAGAACAAACCGCTGATCGTCACGTCGAAAACACCGGAGTCGGACAAGGAACGCTGGGGCCTCGGGCCGGGCGCCGACCTCGGGCAATCGATGCTCTCCGGCATGGAGATGCCTTCGAAGACGGCGTACCTCATCACCGTCGCGATCGGATTCTTCGTGGTCTACTGGCTCGTCGCGGGGCCGGGGCTTTACGGCTACCTCGTCGCGAAGAAGCAGTCGCACCTGAGCTGGTTCATGTTCGGCGCGGCGGCGCTGGTGGCGACGGTGCTCACGGTAATCATCTTCCGCCTCGTCGTGCGCGGCCCGCCGGAATTGCGACACGTGAGCGTCGTGCGCGCCGCGCCTGATGAACCCGCGACGGTTTACAGCCGGTTTGGCCTGTACATCCCGAAGGACGGCGATCGGAAGATCGAGATGAAGGATGTCACACCGAACTCGATCAGCATGATCAACGCGTTCGCGATCCATCCGAAATACGTGACCGGCGACGCAAGCCAGGTGATCCCGCAGCAGTACAGCGTGAATGTCGGCGGAGATCCGGCAGAGGGATCGTTCATCACGGTGCCGTTCCGAAGCACGCTGAAGAAGTTTGAAGCGAGGTGGACGGGGGATTTGCAGAAGCGCGTCGAGGGTTCGGCGAAACTGATCCCAATCGATGTCGGGGACACGATCGAAGGTAATCTCACCAATGGAACGGATAAGAAGCTCAAGAACATCTACATCGCATTCAAATACCCAGACGCCACAAATCCCGTCGATTGGATGCTCTACTTGCCGACGTGGGACCCCGGCGTCACCCTCGATCTGAAAAAAGAGTTCAATAAGAATGCGGACGGGAAACCGGTTCCGCTCGTGAACCAGGACCGCGGAGACATTCCGGAAAAAGGAATGAAGGTTCGTGGAAGAATCGCGCTCGACTGGGAACCTTATTGGTTCGCCGCCTTCCAACCGAATCAGATGGGCGAAATCAACGGCAATGATTCGGACCGAAACGTTCGGCGATCGTTTCCGATGTTGAGCTTGTATGATCGGCTAACGCCGACGTATCGCGATCAGGCGCATGAGCGGATCGAGATCCTTCGCCGTGGCGCTCGAAATCTGGATTGCTCGTCATCGCTTGCGTCGGGGCAGCTCGTCGTGCTCGCGCAGGTCGATGATGAGCCGCTGCCCTTCCCGCTGGAAGTGGACGGCGACGAGACGCGCGGAACGGGGACGACGTTTTATCAGTTCATTCTGCCGCTCGATCACAGCGCCGTCAGTAAACCGCCGACGACCGAGCCAACGACTGAGTCGACAACGACTGGACCGACGACACAGGTGTCACTGAACGCCCCGGCTGCCAGCAGCCGGGGCTTTGAGATCACGAGGTAACCGACAATGCCCGCGCCCGTCATTAAGACTGTCAACCTCACCAAGCGTTACGGCACGCTGGTGGCCTTGTCGAATCTCAACCTCGAGATCAATGAAGGCGACTGCTTCGGCTTCATTGGCCCCAATGGCGCTGGCAAGACGACCACCATCAAAATCCTCGCCACGCTGCTTCAGCCGACCTGGGGCGAGGCGCGCATCTGCGATCTCGTCGTCGGTTATCAATCGCGCATGATCCGCCCGCTGATTGGTTACGTGCCGGACTACTTCGGCGCGTACGAAGACATGGTGGTGCAGGAGTATCTCGAGTTCTTCGCCGCGGCGTACAACATCAACGGCCCGGCGCGAAACAAGGTCGTGAACGACGTGCTGGAGTTGACGGATCTCGCCTACAAGCGCGATGCGGCCGTCGACGGTTTGTCGCGCGGGATGAAACAGCGTCTGTCGATCGCGCGCGTGCTCGTGCACGATCCAAAGGTGCTGCTGCTCGATGAGCCCGCCGGCAATCTCGACCCGCGCGCTCGAATCGAAATGCGCGAGCTGCTCAAAGAACTTCGCCGAATGGGCAAGACGATTCTGATCAGCTCGCACATCCTTCCGGAGCTGGCGGACCTGTGCAACACGGTCGGGATCATCGAGCAAGGCGAGCTGAAGTACAGCGGCCCGGTCGCGGACATCGTCCGCCGCGCGCGAATGGGCACAGTCCTGCACGTCGGCGTCGCCGACAACCAAGCCCAGGCCGCCGCCCTGCTCGCCCAGGATCCGAAGCTCGAAGTGAACAACAACAACGGTTTCATCGAAGTCGGCATCAAAGACGACGAGATCAAAGATTACTCGTTCATCCCGCAGCGGCTGATCGGGGCGGGGTTCCGCTTGACGTTGCTGAAAGAGGAAGAAGTGAATCTCGAGACGGCGTTTATGCGGTTGACCAAAGGGCTCGTGCAGTGAGGTCATCATGACTGTTCAGGAAATAGCCCAGGCCGCGCAGAAACTGTCCCCGGAAGAGTTGCAGGAATTCATTCAAGCGCTTCGCGAGATGATTGCCGCGCACGATGTCGGTCATCCTGAGCGCAGCGAAGGATCTGGCCCGCCGTCGGAATCGCGAGATTCTTCGCTTCGCTCAGAATGACAGAGGCGTGGCCCCTCCACAAAAGGTGATTGGTGCTTGGAATTAGCGACTATCTCTGGCGATTGGTTCCCGCGAATCCGATTCTGCTGCGCGTGGTGGAATCGGGCGGGAAGCGTCGTCGCGATTTGCTCATTCGCTGCATTTACCTTGGGCTGCTGATCGCGATTGTGATTTTTTCGTTGGCGACGTCGGCGACGTCGATCAGCGGGATGAGCGTGCGCGACCTTTCGAATGCGTCGGGGTCGATTTTCCGGCTGATGAGTTATTTCCAGCTCTGGCTCGTTGCGTTGCTCGCGCCGATCTTCACCGCCGGGGCGATTACGCAGGAGAAGGATTCGCAGACGTATGACATTCTTCTCTCGACCCCGCTGACGAATGGCCAGATCGTCCTTGGGTCGCTGCTGAGCCGATTGTTCTTCGTCATCGCCCTGCTCATCAGCGGGATTCCGATTTTTTCGGTGACGCAGATCTTCGGTGGCGTGGCGATCAGCTCGATCGCGGCGTCGTTCTTTGTCGCGGCGGCGACTGCTTTCGTCACGGGCGCGCTCGCGATGGCGATTGCGACCTTCAAGGTCGGCACGCGGCGGACGATCTTCAGCTTTTACCTGTTCATCGCGATCTATCTCGTCGGTGGGATTCTGCTCGATCAGGTCGATTACTTCAAAGTGCATCTGGTCGATCCGGTGACGGGACTGACCGGCGCCACCCTTTCGCAGACGAGTTGGCTGACGGCGATCAATCCGCACCTGGCGATTCGCGCCATCATCGATCCGAACAACTATTCGCCGCCCGATCCCGCCCTGCTGCCGGAGAACCTGCGATCGTGGCCGTGGAGCTGGTACCTCAGCAATCCGACGTCGTTCTACATCTGGTTCATGTTCTTCGTGAGCTTCGTGCTCGTGATGCCGTCGATCGTTCTGCTGCGGCGGATGGCGCAGTCGACGGTGTCGCCCAAGACATGGCTGCTGCAGAAGCTCAAGATCAGCAAAGGCGACCGCACGCGCAAGCCGCGCATCGTGTGGAGCAACCCGATCGCATGGCGCGAAGCGAAGACGAAAGCGTCGGCGGCGCGCGCGTCGATCGTGCGTTACGGCTTCATCGCCGCCGGCATCATTGGCGCGATCGTGCTGGTTTCGCTCTACTCGCGCGAGGATTTACAGGGCAATTACATTTCCGCCGGCAGCTTCAGCCCGGCCGACAACACGCTGTTCATCAGCGGGGATAAAGGCGGAACATTCAAGGTCGATCCGGCGACGGTGATCAAGATCGGCGAATCGAACGTCGGCCAGACCGCGCTGATGGGTCGAACGAAGGTGAAGGCTTTCAGCACGACGGGCAAGCGCAACGATGTCCTCGCGACGCTCGATCTCGAAGCGATTCCGCGGCGGGTGAATCAGGACGACGCGCGGCAGTTCCTGCTGGGTGCGACGATTATCGAATTCGCGGTGATCCTGCTCATCGTCACCAACGCCGCCGCCAGCACCGTTACGCGCGAAAAGGAGGACGGCAGCCTCGACCTGCTTCTCACCACGCCGATCACCAGCCGCTATTACATCTGGGGCAAGCTCCGTGGGCTGGTGAGCTTCGTGCTGCCGCTGATCGCCGTACCGGTCATCAGCGCGCTGCTGTTCATCCTGGCCGACTCGTTTCACCTCGCGTCGACGAACGATCCGTCGTTCAAGTGGCTGGTGTTCCCGGAAGCGATCTTCATTTTGCCCGGCATGCTGATCGTGGTCGTCGCGTTCGCATCGATCCTGGGCATGCAGATGTCGCTGCGTTGCCGCACGACAGTGCGCGCGGTGATGGCGAGCGTCGGCATCATGATCGGCATCTGCGGATTGCTCGGTTGGTGCGGTGGGCAGATCCTGACCAGCATGAACCGCGGCGACAACACGATCGGCGTCGCCATCGCGAGCTTCAGCCCATTTACGGTGATGACGATGCTGATCGACCCGGAGAAATGGGCGCCGAACACCTTCGCGCCCGGCTCAAGCCCGAACGACATGTTCACTGCCCGCATCATGATTCTCATCGTGAGCTGGATCGCGACGGCGGGTTATGCGCTGGCGGTCTGGACGATGTACAAGTCGATGGTGAAGAATTTTGACATGACGATTCGACGGCAGTCGCGGTGATGTAGGTGCGCAGGGGATGCGACATTCGCGCGGCTGCCTCAGCTTTGCTGAGGCAGTTGTGTTTTCGGTGGCAGGAACATGAACGACACTGACGTTTCTTCATCGTCGCAGGTGCAAGCGATCGAGTATGAATCCGTCCACCCGAAGCGCAATCCCCCTGCCATGCGCAGCGTGATGTACGGCTTGATGCTCTTCGTGCCCTTCATCACCGGATTCTTAGCGATTCGCGAAGCGCGATGGGGATACAAAACCGCGGCGCTGAATGGCGTCGGGAAGTCCGCGTCGGATGTTGGGCTGAGCTTGGGGATCGTCAATCTGCTGCTTTGGCTATGCCTGGCGATCACGGTTCCGCCGGAAATCATCCGCATGCGCGGACATGCGAGACAGATCACCTGCCTGACGCACATGCGCGACATCGCCGCGGACGTGTTCGCGTATTCGACGGTGAACAAAGGCTGGTTTCCACCATCGCTGAATACGAAGGGGATTCGGTCGCTCGCGTGCCCGAACGTTTCCGGGCCGAGCAACTATGTTTACGTTCTCGGCGGAACGCGCCAAGCGAGCACCACCCAGCCTTCCTGGACGGTTGTGATGATGTACGAACCGCCGGGCAATCACCCGGGTTCGGTGAACTTCGCCTACGCCGATGGCCATTGCGAAATCCTTTCAACGTCCAGGGCGCAAAAGATGATCGCGGAGTTAAACGCCGGCTTTAACCCGCCGCGGCCGGCGAAGGTCAAGTGACGAGGCACCGATGGAAGAACAGGACGAACGCGGATATCCGCCGATTCCGACGCAGCCGACGCAGGTGGTCGAGTATGCAACGCCACCCTCGCTGAACGCGGAGGCGCGGCGCAGCATCATCTTCGGGGCGTTGTTGTTCGTTCCGTTTGTGACCGGCTTCCTCGCGATGCGCTGCGGACGGCGCGGGGCAAAGCTCGCGGAGCAAACCGGCGTCGGCCGGCGAACATCGCTGCTCGGCTTCATGCTCGGCGTGGCGAACTTCATGATCTGGGCGGGGATCATCGTGTCTCTTCCGATGGCGTACTATCGAGCACGCGATGCTGCTGAGACGGTGCAATGTATGTCGCAACTGCGGCAGCTTTCGGTCGGCATCATGATGTACGCGACGGCCAACGGCGGATGGGCGCCGCCGACGCTGAACGCCGCCCTTCCTGGTTCGACCCCACTCGCCTGTCCGGCGCTGAAAGGCGGGCCGTCGAATTATGTTTACGTGGCGAAAAGCATCCGGATCAATTCGGTTTCGAAACCCTCGGACTATGTCACGATTTACGAACCGATCACGAATCATGCGCGTGGCACGAACATCGCGTTTCTCGATGGGCACGTGGAATGCGTTCAAACAACTCGCGCCCAGAAAATGATCAAAGATGTGAACAGCGGATTGAATCCACCACCGTAGGGTGCGCTTCAGCGCACCGGTTATTTTTCCTTTCGCACAATGAATAACCGGTGCGCTGAAGCGCACCCTACCCTGCAATGGCGCGTCATTTGCGAACAGAAAGAATATGAATCCTCAGGAACTGATGCGGTGGCTGATCCCCGACGCGGAGGAGTGCCGTCGCGCCGCCGCGGACTTGCGGGCCGATCATCCGAAGTCGACCGATGTGCAGATCGCCCGACGTGCGGTAACCGATGCTCGGAAGTGGGCGATGTCGGTCGGCGCGGCGACGGGCTTGGCCGCGAGTCCGCTCACGATGCTGCCTGCGGGGCTGGCCGACGCGGCCGCCATGCTCAAGATTGAAGGCAAGCTCGCGGGCACCATCGCCGCCCTGCTCGATCCGGAATCGCTCTCAAACCCCGACGACTTTCGCAAAGACATCATGCGCGTGATCTTTCCCGGGGCCGTGAGCCAGGTCTTGCGCAAGCTGGGCATCCGCGCTGGCGAAGAGGTCACCAAAAGCGTGGTGCGAAAACTCGCGACCAAAGTCGCGGTCGATGAGCTCGGTGAACGGGCGATCAAGATGCTCAGCATTCGCCTGACCGAAAAGGCCGTCGCGACGAAGACGGTGCCAATCGTCGGTGCCGCCATCGGTGCGGGATGGAACTGGATCGAAGTGCAGGCAGTCGGCCAGCGGGCGATTGATTATCACCTCGGGTTGGAATTGCCCGAGAAGAAGACGATCAAACGTGTGAAATCGGTCGTGAATAAAGTGAAAGAGAAGACGAAGCGCCGTTCGTAGGGTCCGCTTCAGCGGACCGGTTATTGAATTCGGGTCAAAAGAAGTAACCGGCCCGCTGAAGCGGACCCCACGGATCATTTACCAACCGACGTAATCCGGCGATGTTCCTGGCGGGACGATTTCGTTGATCTTCTTAACCGTCGCGTCGTCGAGCTTGAAGTCGAGCGCTTTGATCGCTTCGTCCAGATGCTCCATCGTTCGCGGACCGACGATCACGCTGGCGACGTGGGGCTGCGCGTAGAGGAAAGCGTAGGCGAGTTGTGGCAGCGTTCTGCCCTGTTCCTCGGCCAGCTTGGTCAGTGCTTCGATCACATCCATGTTCTTTTCGAGCGTCTTGCGGAAGCCTTCGCTTTGGTTGCGTGGTGTATTTTCGATCGGTTTGCCCTTGCGATAGAGGCCGCTCAGGCGGCCGCCATTCAGCGGACTCCACGGCAGCATGCGGACGCCGTACTTCATGCAGAATGGCGCGAGCTCGTTTTCGACGTGGCGGTTCGTCAGCGAATAGGGGCATTGCTCCGTAACCGGGACCGGCGCGTTGAGCACGCGCTCGGCGAGCAGCGTCGCTTCGGTCAGGTGCCACGCTTTGAAGTTGCTGGTGCCCCAGTAGAGAACTTTGCCGGCGCGGACGAGGTCGTCCATCGCGCGGATCGTTTCTTCGATGCGGACGTGATCCCAATGGTGGCATTGGTAGAGATCGATCCGGTCGGTCTGCAGGCGTTTCAGACTGTCCTCGCAGGCGCGAACGATGTGGCGACGTGAAAGCCCGCGGTCGTTGAGGTCTTCGCCGACCTTTCCGTAGACTTTCGTGGCGAGGACGAGCCTATCGCGTCGCGACGGTCCGCCGTCCTTGAGCCATCGGCCGAGAATCTGCTCGGAAACCGTTTTCTGATAAACGTTGGCGGTGTCGAAGAAGTTGATGCCGGCTCCGACGGATTTTTCCATGAGCGACCGGCTGGTCGCCTCGTCGGCGCTTCCGCCGAAGTTCATGTTGCCCAAACAGATCGGCGAAACCTTCACCCCCGCCCGTCCCATGTCGCGATAGTCCATGGGATTTCAGATACGCGGGCGAAGCGATGGACGCAATGGATAAACCGCCAGACGCGAGGAGAAGTGCATTGCGCGCAAAGACTGCAAAGCTCACAAAGAGAACAAAGACAAGCTCTGTTTCATTCTTTGCGCTCTTTGCAAACTCTGTAGTCTTTGCGCTTCTATGCTTATCTGCGATCACGATTCGCGCTTGGCGAAAAGCTCATCGAGCTGGCGCTTGAGTGTGTACGGATCAGACCATTGCAGGCGGGAATAGATGGTGCCGTCGCGGTTGATGATAACTGTGGTGCACTCGCCGGCGCCGTACGCTTTGGCGGCGGAGTCATCCATCGTGTCCATCAGCATCGGCCAGTTGAAGTGCAGGGCTTCGTGCATTTGCTTGGCGGTTTTGGATCGATCGGAAAGATCTTTCGCCTGCTGCACGTCGACATCCTCTCCCTTGTTGCGATCGACTTCCCATCCCCCCTTGGGATGGGATTCTTTCGTATAGACGAAGAGGAAGTTGGCGCGGTTGTCGTTGTGCTTGCGAATATCTTCGAGCGCCTGAGCGCGTCGGCGGAACGTCGGGGATGAGTAGGAACCGAACGTGAGCACGACGACTTTGCCTTTGAACGCGGAAAGCTGCAGCATGGTCGAAGCATCGACCTTCTGCAGCGCAAACGCCGGCGCCGCGTGCCCTGCCTGCGGCGCGTCGGCCGACGCTTCACTGGATTGATCATCCTTGCTCGACGATTTCTTGTCGTCGTTCTTCGGCGAAGATGACTTGTCGTCGCTCATCTTCTCGTCCTTCATCTTCTCTTCGATCATCTTGGGCTGCGTCGCGGGCTTGTCGCCTGCGCCTCCGCCGAAGTTTTCGCGGATGCCGCTCGTGAACTTCTCGAACTGGTCGGGGGTGAGAATCTCTTTAAGAGAATCGCGCGTCTGCTCGAACAAATCCCGCACCTTTTCGCGCATCTCCTGGCTGCCGCGCTCGGTGCTCGAAGCGATCTGCCGCATCTTCTGCCCCGCGTCCTCCAGGACCTTCTTCACTTTTGCCTTCTGATCGTCGGTTAGACCGAGCTGCTCGAGCTTCGATCGCATCCGCATCATCAGCGCCGTGCCCGGTGCCCCCCCGCCGGCGCCGGGTTGCGTCGTCGGGCCGGGTTGTCCGGCGAATCCACTGCGGACCGCCTCCATCGATTCGTTGAATTTCTTCTTCTGATCCGGCGTGAGCACCTGGTCGATGTCGTCGCGCAGGTCGGTGAGGATCTGCTTGTATTTCTCCATCCGCTCCTGCTGCGTCGCGTTTTTCATCTCGGGCAGCATGGTGCGGAGGTTCTGCGACGTGGTGTTGAAGATGTCTTCGATCTTCTTCTTTTGATCGTCCGATAACTTGAGGTCCTCGAGCATCACCCGGATACGCGGGAAGCTCTGCGCCCCTTCGCCCCCGCGCGCGGGACGGCTCGCGGGCTGCGCATGCGCTGTGAGGCTAAGCATTCCCACCAAAACGATCGCGATCAGATTTCGCCGAGCCATTTCGACCTCCCGATATGTTCTCAATTTACAAACGAAAGCAGGGTCTGAATATTTTGCGGTTCCGTATCGGCACACCCCAATCGCAAGTCGCAAAGCGAAATCGCAAACCCCGCCCCTGTCCTAAACCCCTTACAGGTTTGACGCTACGGAGCGAATCCGGATATTCTGGCAGGTCCACGATGTGTGGGTAAACCGCGCCTTGTCCAAGGCTTGAGCAGGAGCATCCGTGACAAAGCACCTATTGAGCTGTCTGTTGGTCGTCGCCCTGGTCTGCGGCTGCAAGCACCATGAGATGAAGCCGCAAGGACCGGAAACGCTGCCAGCAGAGGGATTTATCGAATCGTGGCGAAATCCGCTTGATCTGAAGAACGACGATCTTGCCCGCCTCTATCTGGTCGGCGGTTCCGTATACGCCTACAGTGGAAAGAACACGGTTTATGTGCTGGATGCAAAGGCCGGCGACCTGAAGCACATCGATCCACTGGGTGGAACGCCGGGCGAAGTGCGGCGGCCGGTGACGCTGACCGATCGCGTGATCTATCCGCTGCGGTCTTCGCTTGCAGTTTACACGTCGATGGGCCGCAGGCTTGGGTCGCTCGATCTGGAACATTCGATTCGCAGCCCGGTCATCGGGGCGGGGCAGTTTGTTTTCTGCGGATTGGACTACCCGCAGGGCGGGCGACTCGCCAAGATCGACCTGGCGAAGCAATACGCGAATGTTGTGTGGGAAGTGTACACCGGCGCGGGGGTGTCGTCGGCGCCAGTGATCTACCAGGAGACGATCTACGCGGCCACGGAAGAAGGCAACGTCTTCGCGCTCAACGAAAGCCGCGACGCGGTTTGGGCGCTGCCGAACGGCATCTTCAAAACCGAAGGCCCGATCACCGCGGATCTGGTCGCGGATGATTACGGGCTGTATGTCGCGTCGACGGATACGAAGTTGTACGTGCTCGATCGCGGCAGCGGAAAGATCCGCTGGCGCTACTTCGCCGGCTCGCCGCTGACCACCGCGCCGGTCGCGACGAAAGATCTCGTTTATCAGTATGTGACTGGAACCGGCCTGGTTGCGATCGACAAGATCAATGGCGAGTTCGATCGCAAGCCCCGGTGGATCGCGATGGGCGCGACGGAGTTCCTCGCGGAGGACGAGCAGAACGTTTACGCCCGCGGAGCGGACAATCGGATCCTGGCACTGGATAAAAAGACGGGCAATACAAAGTTCCGCAGCCGCCGGAAGGATCTGGCGCTGGTCGCGATGAACACCGCGGATTCGACGATCTACGCAGCCACCAAAGATGGCCTGGTGCTGGCAATCAAGCCGGTGCTCTCGCCGGGCGCGGTGGGAACGGTTGTGAAATCTGACGACGTGTGGGAACAAGTCGCGTCGGCCCGGTAAAAAAGTTTTGAACCACAAAGACACGCAGCCACGAAGAGAAATCTTGTCGTGGTTTCTTGTTTGTAGGGTGCGCTTCAGCGCACCGGTTATTTCTTCGATTCGAAAGACGAATAACCGGTGCGCTGAAGCGCACCCTACGGCGGCCGAACGACTCACGGGAAAAGACCCTTCAACCGGCATGCTTCCGCCACTCTGCCGACCGCGATCGTGTATGCGGCGGTGCGGTAGTCGCAGCCGGCTTCGTCGGCTTTCGCGTTCACTTCGTCGAACGCGCGTTCCATGATCCGCTGCAATTCGTCCTGCACGCGCTTGAGATTCCAGAAATAATTGTCCAGCCCCTGCACCCATTCGAAATAGCTGACCGTCACGCCGCCGGCATTGGAGAGAATGTCGGGCAGCACCGTGACGCCCATTTCGCCGAGGAGTTCGTCGGCTTTCGGCGTCGTCGGACCGTTGGCGCCTTCGCAGACGACGCGCGCCTTGATGTGCGGCGCGACTTCTTCGGTGATCGTGTTCTCCATGGCCGCGGGGATCAGCACATCGCAATCGCACACGAGCAGTTCTTCGTTGGTGATCGCATCTCCGCCGGGGAAATCGGTGAGCACGCCCTGCTCTTTGTAGTAAAGGCCGGCGGCGTCGATGTCGATGCCGGATTCGTCGTAGATTCCGCCCTCTTTCGCGCTGATCGCCACGACCGTCGCGCCGCGCGCGTCGAGCAAACGCGCGGTGTGGAAACCGACATTGCCGAAGCCCTGCACCGCGACGCGAATATCCGTAAATGTCTTGTTCTGTGTCGCGAGGAATTTGCGGAGGACGTTCATGATCCCGCGGCCGGTGGCCTCTTCGCGGCCGACCGATCCGCCGAGGACGACCGGTTTGCCGGTGACGACGCCGAGCTCCTGGTGCCCCACCATCATGCTGTAGGTGTCGAGCAACCATGCCATGACCTGGGCATCCGTTCCCGCATCCGGCGCGGGGATGTCCTGGTTCGGCCCGATGATCGGCATGACTTCGCTCGTGTAGCGCCGCGTGAGACGCTCGCGCTCGCCGACGGAGAGTTTTTTATTATCGCAGACGATCCCGCCCTTCGCGCCACCAAAGGGAAGATCGACCAGTGCGTTCTTCCACGTCTGCAGCATCGCCAGCGCCATGACCTCATCGAGCGAGACGCTGGGATCGTAACGCAATCCGCCCTTGAACGGCCCGCGAGCGCCGTTGTGCTGCGCGCGATAGCCGGTGAAGACCTGAATGCGACCATCGTCCATCCGCACCGGGCATGAAACCGTCAGCACGCGCTTCGGTGACGACAGGACCGACCGCCAAGTCTGATCGAGGTTCATCGTCTGGAACACGCGATCGAAATACTGATGCGCGTTCACCCAGAACTTCGAATGCGCCGGCTTGGTTGCTTCCTGCTTTTTCGGCGTGAGCTGATTGGTGCCGTTATTGGTCATGTGCATGGCTTCGCTCCAGTCCGATTCTAGTATCCAATATCGGATCAGACCGTGCGAAGTCTTGCGATGAGTTGGGAAACCTATGCGGCGCCTGCAGGCCCTTTTCCTCGCCCCAAATCAGGATTGCACTGAGATGACAAGCCAGGCCGCGATGACGGCGTTGAGCAGAAGCGCGAGGACAGCCCAGGCCTTTTTGCGGCGGCCGAGGAAACTGCCGATCATCAGGATGAATCCGAGCCCCCAGAGGGCGAGCGATGCGCTGAAGATCGCCTGGCCGAGTTGCTCTTCCTTCGTAGCGATGATCGCGACGCCGGCGACGAACGTAACGAAGCACGCGAGCTTGCCGAGCCCCGCGGTTTTCAAGGGCTCGATCGTCGTCGTCGGAACGGGCGGCGGCGGTACCTGAGTCATGAACGTCTCCTTGAAACGGGTTCGAACATAACCAATGTAGGGTGCGCTTCAGCGCACCGGTTATTACTTCTTTAGCGAAATTGAATAACCGGTGCGCTAAAGCGCACCCTACGAGAAACAGGCCAACGCGCTACTTGATGTACTGAAACTCGGGGCTCGTCATCAGCGCCCAGAGCATGTCGCCGACGATTTCGGTGCTGTGGACGGGAATCGTGTTCACCTGCCCGGTCTTGTCCCAGTAGCACTTGCCGTCGAAGTTGTCGAAGCTCACACCGTCAATTGCCGTGGTCGCATCGCTGAAGCCAAGCTCGCGCGCGGTCGCTTCAAGGCGAACCCATCCGCCGGCCTTTGGCAGATCGCCCATCTTGCGCTTCGGCGTGAACTCGATCGATTCATCGCCCCAGTATGCGCGGTGGTCAAAGCTGGCCCCCGAATGGAACTGGAGCATGACGGCCTTCGGTGGATTCGCGGGGTCGAGATAAACGTACGTGAACAGCTTGTCGGTCGGTTTCACGGACGTCTTCAGACCGTTGATGACGTGCTGCGACTCGCCGGTCGATTCCGAAACGTGGGCTTTTGTTCCACTGAAGGGTTTCACTTCGGCCGGCGTTGCGTAGCGCCAGTTGCCAATCTGTTTCGTGTCTTTCGGCGGATCTTCGTCGAGCCACACGGTTTCGGCCGGCTGCGTTGTCGCCTTGGCCGGATCGACCTGCAGGAACTTCACGCCGAGGTCCAGTTCCTCTTTCGTCGGCGCTCGGTCGAGCACGGACCAGTACATCTTCTCAACTATTTTCGCGGGATCTTCGATGGCCGAGAGGGCGATCACGAGGTCGCCTTTGTAAATGCGATCGTGATATTCCGGCCCGTTGAGGAACTGCAGCGCCTGCACAACGGCGGCCTCTTCACTGCGGCCGGTGCTCACTTCGTTTCGCGTGGATGACTTGCCCAGCGCCCGCAGGAGCTGGGTCGATTCGTCCTGCGTGTACAGGCGACCGTTCGCAAGCGAACGATCCTGCGTCATCACGACCTGAATGCTGTCGAGCAATTCCTCGGCGGTCAGGCGTCGCAACGACGGCGAGCGCATGAGCCGCGGCGCCGTGGGCTTCGAAACGTCGAACGTGTCTTCCAGCTTCGGGTCGTACTTCAGCTGGTACGCCCGGCTGGTGAGGATCATGCGGATCGTGTGCTTGATGTTGTATCCGTTGCGCATGAAGTCGTCGGCCAGCCAATTGAGCAGCTCCGGATTGGCCGGCGGACGATCGTCGCGATAGTCATCGACCGGTTCGGAGATGCCCAGGCCGAAGTATCGCTTCCACAGGCGATTCACAATGGTCTTCGCGAAGCGGGGATTAGCGGGATCGACGATCAGCTGCGCGACGCGACGCAGGCGAAGATTCTTTTCCGTGGGCACCGTCTTGGGCGCGCCGGGAAGCTCAAACGGAAACGCCGCCGGCACGAACTGCCCGGTCTTGCGCTCGCAGCGGATGATCTCCATGTCCGTCGAAGAGAAGAACGACGCGAATGCCACCGCCCGCGCCTGCGGCCATTCGGCATTTTCGAAATGGCTGTGGCAGCTCGCGCACTTGATCGCCGTACCGAGGAACACCTGTGCAGTATCAGCGGCGCTCTGCACCGTCACCATGTGCGACTTGGTCAACACATAGCGATCGGGGTGGTTCGGCATCTCCGGATCGAGCAGCTCGAGCACCATCGTGTCGAACGGCTTGTTCTGTTCGAAGCTCTTGAGCAGCCAATCGCGATAGTTGCCGTGCGTGCCGACGCCGCCCTGATGCTGGCCACTGCTGCACAGCGCGTCTTCCCACCACGGTACCCAATTGGCCGCATATTCTTTGTTGCGCGAGAGCAGGTCATCGACGAGCTTTTCACGCTTGTCGCTCGAGCGATCGTCCACGAAGCTCGTGACATCCTGCTCGACGGGAACCATGCCCAGGATGTCGAGCGACACGCGGCGGATGTAAGTTGAATCATCGCACAGCTGCGGCTCGGGCTCGCCCGCGGGCCAGCGCGGCATGACGAAGCGGTCGATCGGATTCTGTGCGCCCTTTGGATTGACGTCCGGAATCGCGACCACAGGCACCTGCTGCAACCGCAGATAACGTCGAACGGCGGCGTTATCGGTGACCGACCAGTCGATGCTCTTGGGGTTCCACGTGGCCAGATGCTCGTCGGCGTCGTAAACGCGCTCGGGCTTGTTGGCTTTCACCGTTTGCGTGGTGGGCGAAGGCGACGTCGTGGCGACCGCAGTGGTAGGAGCAGGCGTATTTGCAGCGACGGCCTGCGAAGTCGCTTGCGCGGTCGGCGCATCCGCGGTCAGCTTCGGCGCATTGGCGGCCGCGGGAACCGGTGCGGTTCCAGCCGTGTCATCCTCCGCGCCCTGCGCGATCCAGTTCTTGATCAGCTCGATCTGATCCGGCGTGAGCGGCTTAGCGCCCTTCGGCATCTGAGGCTGACGCTGGCCGGTGATGTATTGCACGATCGCGCTGCCCGCGGGATCGCCGGGCACAACGCCCGGGCCGGCTTTGCGGCCATTCTTTTTCAGTAGGAGCACGTTGCTGACCTGAAACGCGCCCTTGGCATCCGCGCCTTCGTGACATTCCACGCAGCGAGATGTGAGAATCGGCTTGATGTCCTTCGCGTAACTGACCGCCTTGACGATGTTGATGTTCGGAACCGCGCTCTTCGCATTCGCCGGCGGGGTGGCATTCGCCGGCGGAGTCGCAGTCGCGACGCTCGGCGCGGCGTTCGGCGCAGCGGCCTCGGCGATCGCGGGCTTGGCCGGTCCGGACCCCATTTCCGTCGTGGGCGTGCCGAGGGCATATTGATAAACCGCCGTGCCACCGAGGTGGCCGGTCACAACCACCCAAGCGGTCGTCGAGACGCTGGCGATGAGCGCGAGCACAAGAAACGTCTGCCGCGCCCAGACTCGCGGAATATTGACCAGCAACAGTAAAAACGCCGTCACGCCGGCGAAGATGGAAACGCGCTTCGCCATCCACTCGTGCATCTCAACGCGCTGCCAGGCATCGGCGGAGTTGGCGCTCGACAGCGCCGCCATCGCGCGCTCGCCGGTGTAAACCGCGTACAGCGCCGACAACACCAGCAGCACATAAAACGCGACCATCCCCCAGCGCAACGAGCGATCCCGCCCGCGGCGGATCGTCATCACCGCCACCAGCGGCAGCCCCACCATCGCAAGCACCAACGGCAGATGCACGTTGATCGCATGCCACATCGCGGCGTTTTTCCAAATATCAAGCATTCAAAAGCTCAAAAAGGGAACCACAGATGAACACGGATGAACACAGATCTGAATCTGAGTTTTCATCCGTGTTCATCTGTGTTCATCTGTGGTTTCAATTAGCCGAGCATCGCATCCACCGGCTTGCCCTTGCCGTTGTTGGTCACGAAGAACGGCCGGCCTTCGGTCACATAATTTGTATCGGGGGCGATGCCCAGCGCCTTGTAGATCGTCGCGTGGACATCCGGCAGCTCGACCGGGTTTTCGATCGCGAGCATCGGATGCTCGGGGTTCGTCTTGCCGTAGACGAAGCCCTTCTTGAACCCGCCGCCGAAGAAAACCATGCAGTTGCAGCTGCTGAAATGGCCGTGGAAACCGTACATGTGCTCGTTTTCGATCGTCAGCGTCGAGCCGTCCGACTTCTCCGCGAAGCCGTCGGGTTCCTGGCCAGCCGACGGTTGATTGGCGATCGTGCGACCAAATTCCGTCGCGATGACGACCAGCGTGCGATCGAGCATGCCGCGTTCCTGCAATTCCTGGATGAGGCGCGCGATCGGCTTATCGACGTGCTCCTTCATCTTCACCATGCGATCGCGCCCGTCCGCGTGCATGTCGAATCCGCCGAAGGGTTGATATTGATATTCCACTTCGACAAACCGAGCGCCCGTTTCAACGAGCCGCCGAGCGAGCAGACAGCCCAGGCTGAAGCGATGGCCGGTGTCGTACGCTTTGATCGTTTCCGGCTTCTCATCGACGGCGAAGTCGATCGCCTTTTTCACCGGCGAATCCATCATCGCCCGCGCGTCTTCCATCACCTTCATGTAGTCTTTGACTTTGTGCGCGTCCTGCAGCTCTTTCTGCGTCAGGCCGGTAATCGCCTGCAGATATTGCTGACGACGATCGAGGCGATCCATCTTCATGCCGGCGATCGCATTGAGCGTCGGCAGGCCTTGTGACGGCTGCGGGATGACAAACGGCGCGTAGTTCACACCGTAAAAGCCGGGACCCTGGTAATCATTGATGAAGAGCAATTCCTGATCGCTCGTGTCGATGTCGCGGCAGAGATCGATGTACGCCGGCACGAGCGGATTGCGCCGCCCCAGCGTTCGCGAGACGACCGCTCCCATGCTCGGCGCCTTCACGCCCGAGGGGAACAGATAGCCGGTCATCATGTAGTACTGTGCCTTGAGATGAATCGCGCCGAACTTCGTCTGGTTCGTCAGCGAGCGCAGAATCGTCGCGTGATGCATCTGCTTGGCGAGGTTATCGAGACCGGCGCCGAGCCGAATGCCGTCGGCCGACGTCGCAATGCTCTCGCAGGTGCCGAGGATCTGATTGCCATGCATGCCGGGCGTGTACGGCGTGTGCTTCTTGGGATCCCATGTGTCGGTCTGCGCAACACCACCCGGCAGCCAGATGAGGATCATCGCGTCGGCGGTCGCTTTGGGCGCGGCTTGCGGGACGTGAAGCGCCTGCGCCTGCGGGGTCGGATCGCCCGAATCCGCGCGGGCGTATTGCGAAAGCCCCAACCCCGCCGCGGTAGCGATTGTGCCTTTGAGAAAATCTCGTCGATTCATAGGTGACACGTACCTGTTCTTGTGGGGATTACCGCAATTTAAGTGGCCGTGTTGCGACCGTCAATTTTTAATCTATGCCCGAGGAAAAGGATTGGTTCGAATATTATCGGATAAAACGTTTAGGGGAAATGAGTTGCCCCCTTTCGCGGATGAGCGGTTGCGCGGGTATGCTTCCGCCGCGGATGGAACCGAGCAAACCTCTGCGAATTGTGCACTATCTGCCCGCCATCACCTTGGCGGAAGGCGGGGTCCCGCGCTCGGTTTTGGACTTCTGCACCGTGCTGGCCAGCCGCGGGCATTCGGTGACCTTACTCACCGGCGACTCGAGCGACGTGCCAAATTGGTCCGGCCCTAATCAACCAAAGCTCGTAAACCTCCCCTCACCACCGGGTTTTCTCGATCTCCTTCCGGGAACATCGCTTCAAAAGGTCGGTGAAGTCCTGAACGACGCCGATGTCGTTCACCTGCACGCGCCGTGGCTGGCGTCGAACATCCAGCTCGCGCGGCGCGCCGAAGCACGCAACATCCCGTACATCCTCACGACGCACGGCATGCTCGACGACTGGTCGATGGCCCAGAGCACGCTGAAGAAAAAACTTTATCTCCGCGTCGCCGGCGCGCGCTTGCTGAGCGAGGCCAGCGCCATCCACTGCACCGCCCGTGAAGAATTGCGGCAGGCGAGCAAGTGGTTTTCCAATCCCAACACCGCCGTCATTCCGATCCTTTTCGACGTCGCGCCATTTGAATCGCTACCGGGCGCGGCGCTCGCGCAAGAGCATTTTCCCGCGCTTCTTCGGCCAGAGCCCAAGGTCCTTTTCCTCTCGCGCCTGCATCCGAAAAAGGGACCGGAATTCCTGATCGATGCGATCGCAAATCAGAGCGTGCAATTGATCCTCGCCGGCCCGGGCGACGCCACCTACAAGGAATCGCTGCGAAGTCGAGTCGAGTCACTGAAACTGCAGGATCGCGTGACGTTCACCGACCTCGTGACGGGTGATTTGAAGTTGTCGCTGTATCAGGCGTGCGATCTCTTCGTCCTGCCGACGAGCCAGGAAAACTTTGGCCTGGTCCTCCCCGAATCACTCGCCTGCGAGACCCCCGTCATCACGACTCGCGGAGTGGATATTTTCGAAGAGTTGACCGAAGCCGGCGCAATCATCGTCGATCGCAAGGTCGAGTCCATCGCAAACGCGATTCGCATCGCGCTAAGCGATCGAGAAGGATTGAAAGAACTCGGCCAGCGCGGCCGAGCGTGGGTTTTCCAGACGCTGGATCCGGAGATCGTCGCGTCGCAATACGAGAAGCTGTATCATCGCGTAATCGGAAACGGCCGCGAAATCGCGACTCGACTGAGCTCGTCGAAGTCAAGCGACGTTCGATAGCCGCTTGCGATTTCGCGGCCGTTTAAACGCGCCTGAATTCTCTTGGTTTCACAGCTCGGGCTGGATTTCCGACGCAAATCATATCCGCTGGCAAATCGCTGAACGCACTCGCGCGCGCCCCGAGGATCACTCGATCGCCGATCGTCACCCCCGGCCCAACAAACGCGTCCGCCGCGATCCACACATCTTCGCCGATCGTGATCGGCTCGCGGATTAACGGATAGTCGCTGCGTGTCGCGTCGTGCGTGCCGGCGCACAGATGCGCATATTGGCTGGCGAACGAGCGCGCACCGATCCTGATCGGGCCCAGCGAGTAGAGAATCACGAAATCCCCGATCGTCACGCCATCCGCGAAATCGAGATTCCACGGAATCTCGATCCGCACCGTTCGACGGAAGCGCACGTCTTTTCCGAGCTTCGCGCCGAACAGGCGAAGCAATGCGTTTCGCACGCCGTACCAGTTGTGAAAGGTGAGCCGAAAGAGCGTCGCCTGCACGATCGACCAGAGCACCCGGCCAATCTTCTCGCGCGGGGTCCATGGGCTGACGAGACGCTTTTGTTCGATCGGCGGAGTGGGCGTCATTCCACCACTTCCTTCGCCGATGGAACGCCTCGCTCCTGCAGCGCCGCTTCCAGGTCAAAGGACGGAACCTCGCTCAGCGAATTCGCTTCCCTCGCATCGTGTTCGAAGCGCAACAACTCCTTGTACTTCGCGACGGAGAGGAATTCGTAAATCGCGAGCAAGCGGCAGAAGATGAACCCCGCGGTACCGTCGAGAAATCCCCGCTGCCAGATGTAGCTGTAGAGAAACCTGAGCATCGGACGGAACGGCATCTTTCGCGAGAGGTTCTTCAGCCGTCGTCGGCCGTGCAGCGTTTCGTTCGCCTCGATCCCCGTGTGCAGCTTGTGCTTTCCGCGGAGCTGCACCGCCGCCTCCCAATTGCTGTAGCGGTTGTGCTTCTCCATGAACACCGCGATCGTCGGGAACGCCAGGTGCAGCATGTCGTGTTTGAGATATGCGGTCGGGCCTTTCGGCACGACGTGCTCGTGCACTTCGTTGTCGCCGCTTCCGGTGTCGCCGACTTCGGTGAGCTGCTCGAACTCACCATAGCCGCGCTTGAGCAAGCGCAAATTCCAGCTCGGATAATAACCACAATGCTTGAGCCACTGCCCCATGAAGATGAAGCGCCGGTTCACCCAGAAGCCGACGTATTCAGTCGATTTGATTGCTTCTGCTACTTCGCGAGCGAGTTCGGGAACGATCCACTCGTCGGCGTCGACCATCAGGATCCAGTCGTACTTCAGTGGCGCTTCGCGCAGCGCCCAGTTGCGTTTCTTCGGCCAATATCCGTCCCATTGGAAGTTCACGACCCGCGCGCCGTATGCCCGCGCGATTTCCTGCGTGCCGTCGGTCGAATTCGAATCGATCAGCACGACGTCGTCGGCCCAGAGAAGATGATCGAGGCACCGCGGGAGGTTCTTGGCTTCGTTCAGCGTCGGGATCATGACCGACACCGGCACCTTGGGATTGGGCGCGAAGATGGACGCGGAAGACTTGGGCACGCGATTCCTCAATTCAACTCATCGACCCGAAGCCCCCGCGACTTAAGTATATCCGGACGTCGGCGCGCATTCATTTAGCGACGGGGCTTGCCCCGTGCGAAACGCAACTTCGCTCCGCGGCTTCCGCGCGGGGCAAGCCCCGCGGCTAAATGGACGGTATGATGCCCGCGCAACATGCCGGGCCTCCAGCACATCCTTCTCGTCATTATCGACCTCCGCGGCGGCGCGGGCGTGTATTGCCGGTTGCTCGCGGACGCACTGCATCAAACATTCCCGGACGAATTCGCGGTGTCGCTTCTCGTCTGGCGCGAGAACGGATTGCTCGATGAAGATCGCGCGCGGTTCAAGCGGATCGACATCATCGGGAGCGAAGTGCACACCGACTTTCGCCGGTTTTTTGAGCCGATCCAGCAGCGGCGGCTGCTTCGTCACAAGATCGACCAGAGCCACAGCGACGCAATCGTCGGCGTGGGAACCTACGCGAATCTGATGCTCACTTCCGTCGTGCGCGACCGGCCGATTGTGCTCACAGAACACTTTCACGTCAGCGAGCGCATGAAGCACTCGCCGCACAGCTCGATCATTGGCTTTCTGATGCGGCGGCAATACCGCGATCGAACCGTCGTCGTCCCGACCGAGCGGGCGGCTTCGGACCTGCGAGAAAACTTCGGCTTAAGGAACGTCCGCGCGATCGCCCACGGCGTCGATGGCGATCGCATTCGCCAGCTCGCTGCTGAAAAAGTCGATCTGCCCGCGGAAAAATACTTCGTCGCCGTCGGACGCCTCTCACGCCAGAAAAACTATCCCCTCATGCTCGACGCCTTCGCTGCAGCCCGACAACGCGGCGCACGCGAACACCTCGTCATCATCGGCGACGGCGAAGACCGCGCCGTTCTCGAAGATCAAGTTCGCGAATCCAGCGTCGCCGACGCCGTCCACTTCCTCGGGCATCGCGACAACCCATTTCCGTACATCCAACACGCCACCGCCCTCGTCCTTGCATCGCTCTGGGAAGGCTTTGGGCTCGTGCTGATCGAAGCAATGAACCTCGCCGTCCCGTGCATCGCGACCGACTGCGCTTCAGGCCCATCGGAAATACTCGATGGCTCGAAATACGGTCTGCTCGTTCCCACCGAAAACGCCGCGGCCCTCGCGAATGCGATGATCAAGATCACACAACCCGGCGTGCGCGAGCAGTACGCCGCTGCTGCGCGCCAACGGGCGAATGATTTCACGCTTCAGAGGATGGCGCAGCAGTATCGTCCGCTACTCCCGTAGGGTCCGCTTCAGCGGACCGGTTATTTATTCGGTTAAAAAAGCGAATAACCGGTCCGCTGAAGCGGACCCTACAAAGCGACCACTAGCACTGCAATCTTGGCGTTCCCCCCACTTCATCGCTTACTATTGCTCACAATGTCCTCGCGATTCGAAACAGACTGGCGCGCCTTGCACGGCGATTTTTTTCAGAACCGCAAAGTCGTCGTCACTGGCGGAGCCGGCTTCATCGGCTCGCACGTGTGCGATGCGCTCAGCGCGCTCGGCGCGAAGATCACCGTCGTCGACGACCTCAGCGGCAGCGATGGCTCGAACATCGCGCACCTGAAGAACATCAACCTCATCAAGGCCTCGATCCTCGACGAGCAAGCGCTCGCGCGCGCGACGCAGGGCGCCGATTACGTCTTCCACCTCGCCGCGATGGTTTCCGTCCCCGCGAGCGTCGAGCACCCGCGGCTCTATCACGATGTGAACACGACCGGCACGGTGAATGTTCTCAGCGCCGCCCGCGATGCGAAGGTGAAACGCACGATGTTCTCCGCGTCGTCGAGCGCCTACGGCGATAGCCTGGAACTTCCGAAGGTCGAACCGATGACGCCGATGCCCAAGAGTCCCTACGCCGCGACCAAACTCGCCGGCGAGCATTACGTCCGCGCCTATGCCAACAGCTACGAGCCCGACGCGGTCTCGCTTCGCTACTTCAACATCTTCGGCCCGCGGCAAAATGCGAACAGCGCGTACGCCGGCGTGATCGCCGCTTTCGCGCGGATGCTCCTCTCCGGCAAAAACCCCACAATCACCGGCGACGGCACCGCCACCCGCGATTTCACCTTCGTCCACAACGCCGTCCACGCAAACCTGCTGGCCGCACGTCATCCCGAGCGCCTGAACGGCGAAGTCTTCAACATCGCCACCGCGCGGAGTCTCACGATCACAGAACTCGCCACCGCTATGGCGAAGGTTCTGAATCGCCCCGACCTCAAACCGCAATACACCCCCCCGCGCCCGGGTGACGTGATGCACAGCCTCGCCGATCTTTCTCGATCAAAACGTGTGCTGAATTACGATGCAATCGCCGCCTTCGAACCCGGCCTGCAGGCGACGCTCGACTGGTATCAATCCCAACACTCGACACGCTAAATGAACGGCGTATAATTCCCCCACCCTCGCCCAGGTGGCGGAATTGGCAGACGCACTACTTTGAGGTGGTAGCGAGGCAACTCGTGCAGGTTCAAGTCCTGTCCTGGGCATCGAACCCGTCGCAAGACGGGTTGTTTTTTTGCGCCAGCCCTTTGCCGTGTTGAAAAAATAGACCGAAATGGTGTCCGCCCTGGTGACGAGCTAACCTGTTTAACAGCACGGAGCATTCATGGCAAAAAGGGGCGGAAGACCAAGCGGTTCGTGGCGGAAGGCTCTTGCGATTCCTGCTTCAAAACGCGCGATTCTCTGCCTCGACGGCGGCGGGATTCGCGGGATCATGACGATCCAGCTTCTGAAGCGGCTGGAAGAGATCGCGCAGAAGCCATGTCATGAGATATTCGACATGGTCGCAGGGACGAGCACGGGTGGAATTATCGCCGGGCTGATCGCCGCGGGGAAAACAGCCCTTGAAATTGAATCCCTCTACTCGAAGTTCGTGAAGCTGGTCTTCACGGAGAGGCTGCTGGGCAATCGCTTTATCAACCCACCCGAGTACACGAAAAAGAATTATCGCGACATCCTTCGCAGTGAACTGAGCAATGTGACATTGCTGGACGTCTGCACGCAGAATGACATCGATCTCTTGATCACCGCTAACGACGTGGCCGAAGGAGAAGAGACGTATTTCGCCTGCAAGCGTGATAACGCCGGCACGTCGACCGATCGATACAAAGACGTACTTCTTCGCGCTGCGATGGAAGCGACCATGTCGGCGCCGACCTACTTTACGCCGCTTGAGCGACTCGTCGATGGCGGAGTCACCACCTACAACAATCCCTCCCTTGCCGCCATCACTGAGGCGGTACGTTACGGCCCTCCCGGAAAGTACGCGGCCGAACAATTGGTCGTCGTCAGTTTCGGCACAGGCTATCGACAGCAATTGATCGCGGCGGACGAAGTTCCCGATCCACCAGGCCCGGACGCAATGTTCTGGCTTCAGTGGATCATGAGCGAAGCGGGCGCGGATGCCTCGGACATGCAAAGCTATTTTTTGCGTTCAGGTGCATGTGCGGGCATCGATTATCGTCGCTTCCAGATTTCGCTCGATCACACCGCGATCAACAAGCTGCCCGATCAGCCGCTTCAGCATGACGACAACACGCCGGCACAGTCGATCCATCAACTCACGGACCCGGAGCTGGCCGCGATCGAACTGGACGACGTAAAGCATTTTGATGTGATGCGAGCCATCGGCGCCGGATTCGTCGCTTATCTGGATCAAGAGACCGGGTATCCGCCTTTTACGAGAGACCTCATCGATCCGCAGACGAAAAAGGAACTGCTGGTGACGCGCAGCGGCAACACCGACACCATTGCCTCGCAGATGAGCGATCCCAACTGGCTCGATCATTATCAGGATTGATTGGCTTTTGCTCGCGCTTTCGTCCATCCGACGATTTTGAAACGCTTTGGTCCGGCATAGGCGCCGTTTTTCACGGCGGTTCCTTTTCCATCCGACCAACTCAAATCAATTCGATTCTGTTTCCCCTGCTCGAAATCATTGCTCACTCCGTCGTCTTCGAAGAGCGTGGTCGCGGCGGGATGATCGCCGTAGACGTTCACGGTGATGTCGTAGCAGATGTCGTCATCGAAGTGCTCGGTCGGCGCGGCGAGCGGGAGCAGCGTGTCGCCTTTGACGAAGACGGGGCCGATCTCGGGGGGCTTACTGATGTCGATCGTCTGGCCGCCGTCGTATTTCTCCTTGGTCCAGAAGTCGTACCACGTGCCTTTGGGGAGATAGACCGTTCGATGGGTTTGGCCGGGGAACAGCGGCGCGACCATGATCGACGGGCCGCACATGAACTGGTCGTCGATCGTCGCGACCTTCGGATCGTCCGGCCAATCCATCACCAGCGCGCGATTCGGCGGCGTGCCGTGCAGGTGATATTCGTTGAAGGCGGCGTAGAGATATGGGACGAGGCTCATTCGCAGATCAAACAGTTTCTTCGTCGCGGCCGTCACTTCGGCGTGATTCGCCATCACCTCGCCGGCATTGTTCTTCGCGCGATCGACCTGTAGCCATGGCGGAAGTTTCAGGAACCAGCTGTTGATCAAGGCGAATGGCGTGAAGATGACGACTTGCGTGCGGCGATAAAACTCTTCGACCGAATCGGCATTCCGCACTTCCGGCGTCCAGAGCAATCCACCAAACCCTGACTTTGCGACCCCGCGGACGTAGCAGTGCAGATCATACGAGTCGCTATACACCGTGTACGGAAGCGGCGCGGCGAGCGCATGCGAATTGCGGACGAGTCCCCACGTCCGCTGGTTGCGGCGATCGAATGGCACCTTCATCGTCTGCTGATACAGCACGCCGATCATCGAATGCATCTGCTCACCATCCATTCCGGATGGAAATGCGCTGGCCTCGGGAAACGACCAGACGCCGGTCGACCGGAACGGTTGATAGTCGCATTCGTCCAGCTTCACGCCGGAAACGCCTTTGGAGAAAACTTCCTTCTCGTGATGGTCGATGAAAATCTTCCGCGCTTGTGGCGAGGCAAAATCCGGCACGAGCCCGCCCCACACGCGAAAGTTTCCGCTGTAAGGCGCGAGCGCATCATGAATCGGAGACGCGGGACTCGTGAAGCAATGCTCCCAGAGGTTGAGCCGATATCCCATCGTCGACATCTGGTGAACGAAGTTATCCGGGTCGGGAAAGTTCGCGGTGTTCCAGACGAACGAGCACGAGTACGACTTCGTCTGCCAGCCGGGTTCGAGGCCCCAGATGTCGCAAGGGATGTGGTCATCGCGAAAGGATTTCGCGAGTTTCAGCGAATCGTCGGCGCTGAACTTGGCGAGACCTCGATAGGCGATTCCCAACCCCCACATCGGCGGGACACATCCGCCACCGGAAAACAAGTTGTATCGGCGGACGACATCCATCATCGTCGGACCGGCGAAGAGATACACATCGACGCCCTGCGCACTCGGCACGTCGACGAGCATCGTGCGCTGATGTTGTTGGGTCACCGGATCAACATTCCCCGCATAAAAGGAAGCGAATCTCGCGGTATCGACGAAGACACCAAAACCATTGCTCGAAACATAGAACGGCGCCGGCGCGTGCGATTCATTGGTTTCGTTCTCGGGATGATCACTGGGAACAATGAACGCCCGCTTGCCGGACATTTCGAAGAGCGTCGTATTCAGGCCCAGGCCATAGATCCGCTCGTCTTTGGTCATCGGCAACTCGAGCGCACACCCCCGCGGCCGAACGCTGAACGAAATCGTTTCCGACGCAATCGGCGGATCGTTCACGACGGGCAATGACTTCATTCCCTCGATCGCCGGCTCCGCCGAGCGGAAGTGCACCGGCGTCAACGTCTCGGGATTGCCGAACCGCAACCGCCAAACACCGGGCGCAACTAGCTCCGCGTTCGGAGCGTCCGCGAATGCAGACCCGCACGCGAGGAGAAGCGAGAGAACGAGCCCGATCGTCGATTGGAATCTGAGCATGTTGGAGCGGTGGTCATAGCCCAGTTCAACCAGCGCCGCAAATCGGTCAGCGGAGCTATCTTCTCCGCGATAGAATTGGCTCATGTCCGCATCCTGCATTGGAACCTGCTCGAACTGCGGCGTGAGGCGGTTCTGGTTATCCGACACGATGTCTCTTCAGTTGGACGACGGGCGGTTGAAGTGCCTTCCGCATCCCGCGGAAGGTTATGAATGTGAGGAGGAGGGCCTCACACTTGACCAGGCGAGCGAACGCGGGCGACTCTTTCGCGAAACGTTTTACGTTTGCCGGAACTGCGGGAAAGGCGGGGAAACGATCGAGAAACATTTCGAGAAAAAGCTGGTTCTACATTCAGTTCGAAGCGCAACGAGATGGGGGTGGGGATTGGCGATTGTTTTCGTGCCCGTCTTCCTGTGGTTCGGATGGTGGGAAGGTGCAACGTCGTTTGGCATCGCGCTGCTGGTATGGCCGGCAATCATTTGGAAAGAGAATCGAAAGATCAGCGAAGAGCTCGCCGCCCGCAATCTGCCGCGAGCCGACGCGCCGGGGCGATTCGGGATTGCATTCCCCACATCCGGATGTTCGCCTGAGAAGGTGATCGGTCAGCGGCTCCCCTCGGAAAAAGGCGAATTCCGCGCGACGGGCCCCTGCTGCGATCGCCCCGATTGGATCGAAGCGTATCGAGTCAAAGACGACGATCGCGTGCCGTGTTGCAGGTGCAAGGTTGGATTGATGACGGTGTCGGAGCACGCGATCCATTGACGTGCGCGCGAAGCACAGCCGAGGGCGGCTGTGCCACATTTCTCACGCGTATCGGCGGGATGAGCGATCGGTGGTCGCTTCGTATCATGCACGTGACTTATGATCGATCACACGACCGGCATCGTTTCCTTCGAACATCCAGCCGTTGAACTTGGGCCGCGCACGACGCGTGATGAGTTTCAGTCGCTGGACATCTTTCGCGATTGCCGCACCGCCGTTGACAATGAGCCTTGGCACAGTTGGTTCTTGCCACCGATGCGAGCCGGCTTGCTCTTCTCGGTTGCCGTTTTCTTTCACGGCCCGCGTCTTTCGATGATCCACATGGAAGACGCCGATGATCGGTTCGGCAAATCCTGGACGGATTTCTCGGAGCGCAACGAACGAGCGCGCAAAGCCTCGCATGACCTGTGGCTGCAAGAGCGTTGTGGGCTCGCGCCTGGCACGTATCCATGGGGCATCGTTGCTTCAGTATTCATGCCACGTGGAGACAGCACCAGTTGCATCATTGTCCGGTATGAACTCGTCTAGGGGCTCGACTCACGGCGAGATTTTGTAGACCGGCATTTTGAACGGCGTTTGGCAGCGTTGGCCGATGGCGCCGGGGATTCTGGCGGCGTCGAGATTTGTGAGACGCAGCCCGTCTTGGATCGATGTGGCTTCGACCGTATCCGGCAGATCCGCGCGGGTTGTGTCGTCGACCTTCGTCACCTTACCCTTAAACGCGACGTCGAGATTGATGCCGTGACGAATCGGGCCGTGCTTGTCGGCGTTCTCGCGGGTGATCAGAAGGAGATACGTCACGCCGTTGCGTTTGCGCATCGCGACGGGAATGATGCCGTCGGCGTTGGTCATCTCCGCGAGGGTTCGTGGGGCGGGTTTGCCATCGGCCGTTAGAACCTCGGTGTCGAAAAGTTCGCTCAGCAGCGGATACGTGTCGCGTCCCTGAAGGCTCTTGAGAAAGTCCGCTTCCTCGAGTGAAGTTGGCCACGCGCCGATGGCGGCGTTGGGCAGGCCGCTGTGGGTTGTGAAGTCGATCGACCAGCGCAAAGACTTGGGTGCGTCCCCTGCAAAAAGCGACTTCAGCGCGATTCTGCGATCGGTCTTCGGGCCGATGTCGTCGATTTCACGCGTGACCACTTTGCCGTTCTCCGGTGAAAGCGTCAGGCGGATATTGCGCGCCCAGTAATCGCGCTTGTGTGTCAGCACGAGGTTGTCGCCTTCGACCGCGAGGTCGAAATCGCGCCACATGTGGCTGACGTCCCAGCAGGCGAGCTTGGGTTTGCGGTCGAACGTGAAGAGCCCGAAGGTCGAGCATCCCTGATCGCGCGGCAAATCGAGATCGTAGAGGCAGTAAATCGATCCGCCGGCCGTGCCGTGCTCCATGAACTCGGCCCAGCGATTGGGAAAATTCCACGCATGGATGCGCTCGAGGAACGGATTGTTCGGTCCCCCGTGATACGCCTGGGGAAGATAGCGATTCGCGCCGAACTCGGAATTCACAAACGGGCGAACATGATCGTTGCCGTCCGTCGGCAGGCAGCCCTGCCACTTCATGAAGTCTTCCCACGGATAGTTGTAGCGATCCTTGGCGAGAAAACTGTTGTGCATGTAGACGTCCATGCAATCAGGTGTGAGAAAGGTGAGATCCTGGTTCGCATAGCCGACGGGCAGCATGGGCGCCAGCGGTTTGATCTGGTTCCGCGCCCGCGCGATCAGTTGAGCGGCATGACGACGCTGGAGTGAATCGGATTCTGGCCCCGGCGGAGCCCCGCCGCTGCTGCGCTCGTTGCCGAGTTGGACGATCAGCGTGTTGGGACTGGCGATCGCGGCGCTGTCGTTTTGCTTCAGCCATTCGAGGCACTTGGTGATCGTCTGCTCGAACTCGCTATCGGGCGCTTTCATGGCGTCGAGTGACGCGATCGAGCCAAAATTCAGCGACGTGATGCTCATGAAGCCGTCGCGCTCGCAATCTTCCAGCGCTTTCTGCCCACGGAGGAGGTTGATGCCGAGGCGATGAACGGCAATCGCATCACCCGCGCTTAGCCCGCTACCTGTCGCGCCTTTGATCAGGAAATGCTCGCCATTCACGAAGATCTGCGATCCGCGAATTTCGACCAGCGTGGTCGGACTCGTCACTTGAACGGGGTCTTTCGCATCGCCAGAGAAAATCTGGAATGTGATCTTTCCGATGCGCGGTATGAGTGACAACCAGAGCGAATCATCGCACGTCGCGCGGGCGATCGATTTGTCGCCCTGCTTGATCTCGGCGTGGCCTTGAATCGGGCCCTTTGAAGAAAGAATTTGGAGATAGAGGCGCCCATCGTTTTGGCTGACGCGACGAACAATGAGTTCACCCGGCAGCGCTTGTGCGAAATGAATTGAGATCGGCGCATCGGCGCGATCCCAATCGTCCGGAAGGGGAACCGGCGCCTTGGGCGCCGGCAGCTTCACCGCTTCCGGCACCTGCTCCTTCGCGAGCAATTCTGCCCGCGACGGTTGTGATGAAACGGGCGCTGCTACACCGTGACGCACGATGAAGCAGCTCGCGAATGCGACCCAGCAGATGAACGATCGCTTTCTCATATGCATCGAGGCTTTTGTAGGGTCCGCTTCAGCGGACCGGTTATTCCTATTCGAAAAGGCGAATAACCGGTCCGCTGAAGCGGACCCTACAACGCGCGCGGAAATTACTTTCGAACCGTAAAGGTCGCGCTCGCGGGCTTCAGTCCCGGCGACGTCGCGGTGATCGTCAGCTTGCCCGGCTTGGTGCCCGCCATCAGCACCGCGATGCAATCGCCGTGAAATGCGTTGCGCTGGGTGGCCTTGTCGCTGTCGTGATCGGCGGGGTTGCCGTTGCTGACACCGAGGATTTTGCCCTCACCACTGGTGATCTCGAAGGTCACGCGATTGCTCGAGTCCGGCACGACGCGGCCCTTGTTGTCGAGCAGCGAAACCGGCACGACGATCGCGTCCCCTGCGCCGGCGCTCAGATCCATTCGGCTCGGCGAAAGCTCAATCTTCGCGGCCGGATTCGTCGTCTCCTGCTTATCCGTCGCGACGATCTTGCCATCGTTCGAGGCCTTGGCGACGAGCTCGCCCGGCTCGTACGCGACTTGCCACTCCGCATGACTGGCCCGCGGCACATCTTTCTTGCCGAGGCTCTTGCCGTTCAGGAACAACTCGACCTGCTTCGCGTTGCTCCACGTGAGCACGCGGATGTTCTGCCCCTCTTTGCCTTTCCAGTTCCATGAGCTCGGCAGGATGTGCACCATCGGCTTGTCCGACCAGCACGATTCGAAGTAGTAATACTTGTCCTTGGGGAATCCGCAGAGGTCGACGAGGCCTGTGTTGTTGCTGACGTCCGGCCAGCCCCACGGATTCGGCTCGCCGCGATAATCGAAGCCTGTCCACGTGAACGAGCCGGCAAAGTACGGGCGCTCGATCACCGCCTGCCAACCGGTTTCGCTCAGGTTGTAGGCGCTGGACAATCCGGCGTCTTTGTTGTCGCCATATTCGCCGCGCGCGGTTTTCTGATTCGTGTCTTCGGAGCCGAAGATGGGTTTGTCGGGATATGCTTTGCGGATGCCGTCGTAGTCTTTGTCGTGATAGTTGATGCCGAGAATGTCTTCCTGCTCAGCATCGGGCCGGCGGAAGTTCAGGTTGTGGTTGATCGCCGACGTCACGGGACGCGTCTGGTCGTACTTGTGAACGGCGGCCTTCATCTTGCCGAGGACGGCGGCGCCTTCCTTCGTGCCTTGCTGGCCTTCTTCGTTCGACATTGACCACATGATGATGCTGGGGTGATTGCGATCGCGCTGAATCATCGTCGCGAGATCGGAAAGGTTGTCGCCCGTGAGACCTTTCGTGGCATGGTGCGTATACGCGTCGCCGAGATGACGGTTCTCGTCCATCACCATGACGCCCAATCGATCGCAGGCGTCGAGGAGCGCTTCGCTCGGCGGATTGTGTGCGGTGCGCCATGCGTTGCACCCCATCGCCTTGAGCGTCGCGACGCGCCACGGCTGAAGACTATCCGGCACCGCGATGCCGACGCCGGCGAAATCCTGGTGACAGGCGAGGCCCTGGATCTCGACATGCCGGCCGTTGAGGAAGAAACCCTTGTCCTTGTCGTAGCGGATGGTGCGGATGCCGAAGTTCGTCGTCGTCGCATCGACCGACTTGCCGTTTTGCAGAACGGTCGTGCGGACCTGATACAGATTCGGCGAGTTGATGTCCCAAAGCTTGGGGTGGTCGATCGTATATTCATCGAGGACGTCGCCCGCCTTGGCGGCGGAAGCGGAGACAGCCTTGACGTGCTTGCCCACCGATTTTCCGTCGGGGCTGATGATTTCGGAAACGACGACACAGCTCCCCTCGCCCGGCCCCCCGCTGTTCTCGAGCCTCGTTCGAATCGAGATTTCGGCGGTGGCATCCGAGCCCTGATCGCCATTTGGCACGGTCGAAACCACATACGTGCCATAGCGCGCGACGTGCACGGGCGCCACCGCGGTCAGATAGACGTGACGATAAATCCCCCCGCCTTCGTACCACCAACCTTCAAACTCCCGCGGATCGACGCGCACGACGATCGTGTTTTCGCTGCCAAGCTTCGCGAGCTTCGTGATGTCGTACGAGAACGGCGTATAGCCGCTGGGATGTTTGCCGAGGTGCTGACCGTTGAGCCACACGTCGCTCGCGCGGAACACGCCGTCGAAATCGAGCGTGAGAATCTTTCCCTTGTCGGATGCAGGAATGACGATCGTCTTGCGATACCAGCCGACGTCGTACGGCAGATAACCATGTCCGCGCTGGGCGTGGTCATCGCTGTTGGTGTATTTGCCGCCAAGCACGTAATCGTGCGGCACGTCGATGTGCTGCCATTGCGAATCGTCGAATTTATCCGCGATCACCTGATCAGTTGGCGTGATGTCGCCGAGATGAAAACGCCAGTCGGCGTCGAGCAAGGTTTGCTCGCGTGGCGGCGTCGCATGCGTGAGCGACGGCGCTTGTTTCTTCGTCGCCGCACATGAAGCCTGGAAGAGGATTGTGATGCCGGTCAGAAGGAGAGCAGACCACCGAAGTACGCCCGCGACGTGATGATGCATTGTGTTCCCGTTTGATGAAGTGTGTCGTTGCCTCGCTGAGTCTGCACATCATGCGCGAAGCATCGCTCGCGTTCAAACGGAAACGGTGACCCGAAGAAACGCCGCGGAGATCAGCGTCGTCTGATTGTCTGTGCTTTGATTGTGCGCATTGAAGAGCGCCTCCAACTCGCGCTGCAGATCCGCGCCCTTGCCTTTAGCCTCAGCGGCCTCGAACGCGTTCATCGTTGGGCCATAATACTTGCGAAAGGCGTCGAGCAGCGCGACCGGCAGATGCGGATACGTGAACGTCCACGTGTCTCGGATGAAGGAAATACGATCGCGCGGAATTCCGGCGGCCGCGAAACGCTCGATGACCTGATCTTCCACCCCCCACAGCATTGGGCTAACGAACCCCGCCGGCGGAGCCGGCGTGTAGGCCGAGCTGATCTTGAGAATCTGCGCGACAAGCGTGGGATCGTTTGGGATCCAGTTGCCCATGACGACCCGCCCGCCGGGCTTCGTCACGCGCACCATTTCTTTTGCGACGTCGAGCGGCCTCGGGGCGAACATCGCGCCGAAGATGCTCATGCTGACATCAAAGGTGCGATCGGGCAGATCGCGCAGATCCATCGCATCTCCTTCCTGGAAGCGAATATTTGTCAGTCCAAGTTCTTTCGCGCGCTGATTGCCCGCTGCAACGTACTTGGGTGTGAGGTCGACGCCAAGCACCTCCGCGCCGGTCTTCGCCGCGGGGATCGCGGTCGTGCCGTCGCCGCAGCCGAGATCCAGCACCTTCATGCCCTTCTTGATCCCGATTCGATCAACCAGCGCCGCGCCGCTTTCTCTCATGCTGTCGGCGATGCGCGTGAAATCCCCCTTTTCCCAGAGAGCTTGGTTCGCGTTCATGGATGCGCCTCCAATCATTTTGCATTTTGTCGTCCGGCCGGTAATCAGAAGCGATGAATCGTAGTTTCTACCAACTGGCGGTCGCGTTGATGATTGCGTCCACCGCTCGCGCCGCCGATTTCGACAAACTTGTCGGTCAACCGGTCGATCTCGCGCCGTGGGCGTACGCATGGCGAGCCGACGCGACGGTTCAAGAAAAACCCGAAGCATACTTCATCCCGCATCGGCTCGAGCGCATCGACAAGATCTACCGCACCGCATCGAAAGCCCTTCCGCCGGATCAGCTCAAAAGCATTTACTACAACATGCCCGACCTGTTGCGGGCATTTCCCCCGGCGCCGGCGAGGAAATTGCTCGCGGAATTACTTTGGGTCGGCGGATTGCACGACTACGACCTGCGCGTCGAGTGGCCGGCGGATGCAAAGATTTCGCCCGATGCCGTCGAGGTTCGCAGCTATCCGACCTCCTTCGGCTGGTTCGGCTGGACGGTCGATCAGATCCTCAGCCATCCGGACGTCTCGGCCGACGGTCGCACCTGGACCTATCACAGCGATCCGTCCGCGATGATGGATTCGAGCTACAGCCAGCGGGTCCCGCCCGCGACGGAAATGATCGCGGTGTTTGGCGATATTTCCGTAGTTCCCAGAATCGCGATCACGAGCAAACAACTCGGCAACTGGAAACGCATCGACATCGAAGTCGAGGGCAAAAACCTCGGCGATCGAATCGAGCCGTCGATGACGGTGATCGGCTCCAAGTCACCATTGAGCGATGGACGAGCCGGCTTCGCGATCTCAGCACTCTATGCACCCGACGCGCGCCTCGGCCTCGACAGTCGTCTCACGTTCTGGATCAACAAGACAGACGGGTTCACCATTCGCCTCCGCGATCTCGATGGCGGGCCGATTTATATTCCATCGCGCGATGTTTTCATCACCAAAGAGGCCACCGGTCTGTCATCGAAAGACTTCCGCGCGCAACTGGCGAGCAAGCATCTCAAAACCTTTCGCGAGATGACGCGCGAGCATGGTGAGGCGAAGTCGTGGGATGAGCTGATGCAGAAGGTGCGATTGTGGGATTGCCCGCCGGGGACGACCGCGCCATCGATGCCGAAGGTTCCCGATCCGCCGATGATTGTCGAGTTGTCCGATCAGCGATGGACGGACGCGTGGCGGGCCGCGTCAAATCAACTCACCGGCAAACACATGTGGGGCGGGCTTGGGTTCGAAGTGGGCCGCGTCGCGCGCGAGATGGAGATGATCGGCCTGCACGATCCGGCCGAGAAGGTTTACGAACACTTCCTCAGCGCGCCCGGCGCGAAATCGGATGGCGACTACACCGACGGCAATGGCGCACTCGAGCTGGCGGCGTCGATGCGTCACGACATGGGCTACAGTCACGACGGCACACACGCTTCGACCGGCCGACTGCTTTTCGCGATGGCGGAGCGATATTTTCTGACAGGCGATCGCGCGTGGCTCGAGAAGAATCGCGCGCGACTGCAAGCGGCGGCCGATTGGATCATCCGCCAGCGCCGCTCGTACATGAAGGACATTCCGAATCGCGACGAGCTGTTCGTGCGCGGGCTGATGCCGCCGCAGATGCTCGGCGATTACGCTCTGCCCAGCTGCGACTGGCACTGGTATTACTGCGACGACGCGTTTTCACTACAAGGCCTCTCACGCTTCGCCGATGCGTTTTCAGAAATCGATCCCGAAGCGGGCAAGACATATCGCGACGAAGCCACTGCCTTTCGTGACGATCTTCATCGCGTGATATTGCAAGAGGCGGCGCTTTCTCCCGTGCGTCGTGGACGCGATGGAATGTTTCACACGTATATTCCGCGAGCGGCCTACATGCGCGGTCTCACCGGGCCGGAGCTCGGCGCGCCACAGTTCCCGGATTGCGACATGTTCATGGGCTCGCTTCCGCTCGCCGAGCCGTTCGGCGCGATCGCCGCACGCGATCCGCGCATGATCGACACGCTCGACGCGATGGATGAGATGGGCATTTCGACTTTCACGCCGCAGATTGAGGCCGAGCGGAAGAAGAAGAATCTTCCGGCTGACGACACCTGGTTCTGGACGGCCTACTCGCGCCTGCCGAAAGCATCCCACAATGCGAACATCTTTCTGCTGCAGGACGACGTGCCGAATTTCCTCCGCTTCTGGATGAACGAGTACGCCGTCATGGTCGGCGCAAACGGAAAGTTCTGGGAGGCGTGGCAATCCGGCCACTTCAACGCCTGCGACAACCCCGACAACGGCACCGCCGGCTGGTTCATGGAAAACTTCCGCAACCTGCTGGTGATGGAAGATGGCGATTCTTTGTGGATCGGCCGCGCGACGCCGCGCGCGTGGCTCGAGCAAGGCAAATCGATTCGAGTAAAGAACGCGCCGACGTACTTCGGTGATTTAAACTATGAGATCACTTCGGATGTCGAGCACAGCCAAATAACCGCGACGATCGATACCCCGAAACGAAATCCGCCGGCGACGATCCTGGTGCGGTTTCGCCATCCGAGCTCCTCGCCGATGAAGAGCGTTACGGTAAATGGCGAGCCTGCGCAAGATTTCGATTCGGCACGTGAAATCGTCACATTGAAGAACGCGAACGGCATGATTTCGGTGGTCGCGCATTACTGATTCGCACGCGTCCGCGGGTACAATCGCCCGCGATGCGAACGCTCACACCCCTCGTCGTCATCGTGCTGATCTCGTTATCCGCCGTCGCACAACCCAAGCCCAATCCCGAACGCGACAAAGCTCGCGCACTTAGCGAGCAGTACATCAACCTCGTGAATTCCTGGGCGAAGGACGTCGAGTTCACGCCGCAGGAACGCGCCGCGATGGAGGCGGGGAAAAAGAACGAGGACGTGATGAAGCGCGGGCCGGACGATCCGCTCGCGAAAAAGATCATCGCCGCGGGCGAGCCGTCGTGGGACGCGCTTACGGCCGTCTATCCGGGCAAGATTCTCGATCGCACCGTCCTCGGTACCTGGTCCGATCCAACCAAGCCGATGGGCAAGTACAACGACGAGTTCGCGATCCACTGGAACGGCGCGATCGCGGCGAACCTCACGCAGGAGCGCTTCAACACGGTGGTTGAATTTCGCGTCGGCCCGAAGGCGAAAGCGTTCGGCCGCGTGCGGAAGGATTTCTCGAGCATCGGCTACGAGCGCGGCTATCTGCCGATCATCGTCGCGACGTACGACCTGGATGGTGTGAAATACTCGGAGACCGCGTTCGCGTGGAAGCCTGAAGGCGAAACGGACGGCTGGGATGTCGCGTTCGTCTCGTTCGAAGCGACCAACACGTCGAACGAAGCGAAGGCCGCGATGATTCAGGCGCCGATCACGCTAATCGACGGAGAGAAGATTTCTTTCAACGGCGGGTTCGTTACGGATGCGAGCGGCGCGGTGATCGTCGCCGCCGATGATGCGGCGCTGCTCGATGGTCACGCGCTGTCGTGGAAGTTCGATCTTCCGGCCGGGCAATCTCGACAAGCGCTGCTCAAGATTCCATTCATTCCCGATAAGAAGCCGCTCGTGAAAAAGCCGACCGAGAGCGAATTCACTTCAACCCACGAAGCGGCCGTCAGCTTCTGGCAAGGCCTGCTCGACAAGGGCGGAAAGATCGAAACGCCGGAAGCCCGCGTGAACAACATCTGGCGGGCGATTCTGCTGCAGAACTTCGTCCTTGCCGACGGGCCTAAGTTCACGTACGGCGCCGGGCTGCGCTACAACGATTCGACTTACCCCTACGAAAACGGCTTCGCGACGCACACCTTTGCGATGTACGGCCACGGCGATTACGCCGACGCGCTGCAGGAATGGTTCATCCACATGAGCATGACGAAAGAGGGCGCGGGTCGTAAATACCAGAACCGCCGCGCGATGCCGCTGCACCATCTGCTCGAAACGTACCGCCTCACGGGCAAGAAAGATCTGTGGGACCGGCACCAGGCGGACTTCTTGCGTGTCGCGGACGAAATCGTCGCAGAACATCACTCGACGATGGTCGAGAAGAATGGCGAGAAGCCGCTGCACTACGGGCTGCTTCCGCCGGACAAAGCCGCGGCCGACGTCGAGGCAAGCACCCAGGCGGCGTACGTGCTCGGGCATGACATCACCAACTGCCAAGGCCTCGCGGACCTCGGCCGGTTTCTCGTCGTCACCAAAATCGATCCCGCCCGTGGCGAGAAATATCTGAGCGAAGCCGCGAATTTTCGCGATTGCATCATGAACGCGATGAAGCGCGGCGCCATTCACCAGCCGGGCCTCCCGCCGTTCATCGATCTGCAAACGCTCTACTTTAAGGACACCCCGGACTACGGCCCGCAGCCGTACGACGATCTCGGCTTCGGCCGCCTGCAGGGCATCTACTCCCACTACTGGGTGGACATGGAGATGCACTACAACTTTTTCAACCCCGACGACGAGCCCGCCCAGTGGCTCGCGGATTACGTTCACGCGCGCAATGGCTTCGTTCTCGGCCTGACGCGCGGCCGCAGCCACGCAGGACAAATCGGCGCCATCAACAACGTCTACGACGGCGGTTACTACAACTTCCGCCTGCGGCAGGGCAAGATCGACGAGTTCCTGCTCGGCTTTTATTCGCGGCTCGCGTTCGCGCACTCGCGTTACACCTATGTCGCGTCGGAGGCGCAGCCGTTCATCGGCTACAACACCGTCGATGGCGGGTTTGTTGGCCCAAACTATTCGATCCCCAACTCCGCGGCGAATGCCGACACACTCCTCATGTTGCGCGAGGCGCTCGTCCTGGAAGAACTGAAGGACAACGTCGAAACGGGCACGCTCACGCTCCTCAAAGGCGCGCCGCATCCATGGCTTGCGGACGGAAAGCGCATCAGCGTCGAAAAGATGCGCACCTATTTCGGGGACATCTCATTCAACATCGAACGAAATGGTGACAAGATCACCGCGACGATCGATCCGCCGAGCGGTGAGTGGAAACAGATCGACTTGTGCCTACGTCAGCCGCTCAAATCAGTTTCGGTGAATGGCGAAGAGCAGAAAGACTTCGACTCGGACGGCCGTATCACCGTTTCGCACCGCGAAGGAAAGATCACCGTTGAAGCGACGGTGAAATAGATGCCCGATCCGACCTTCAAATACCCCGCCCGCGCCGGTGACGTCACCGAATCCATGCTCGCGATGCCCGTCGATCAGCTCGTGCGCGTCGCGCGCTATCCGCTGACGGTTCTGCCGACGAAGCAGGCGCTTTACGAGTATCTCGCGCAGATGATGGCGGGCGAGATCGAATCGCGTAACGCTCGCAATGAGCCGACGCGATGGATTTTGCCAATCGGGCCGAAGTCGCAATATCCGCTGCTGGCGAAGCTCACGAACGAACGGCGCATTTCGTGGGCGAACGTGTGGGCCTTCCACATGGACGAATGGCTCGACTGGCAAGGTCGCCCCCTCCCGACGGACCATCCGTTCAGCCTCCGCGGCTACGCAGAGCGATTCCTCTACAATCTGATCGAGCCGAGCCTTCGTCCGCCACGCGAGCAGATCATCTTTCCCGATCCATCCAACCTCGATGCATTTAGCGCAACTATAGAACAAGCAGGCGGAGTTGATGCGACCTTCGCCGGCTTCGGCTATCGCGGCCATCTCGCCTTCAACGAAACGCCGAACAATCGCTGGCAGCGCATCAGCGAAGACGAGTTCGCGAACGGTAAGACCCGCATCGTGCGCCTGCTCGACGACACAATCATCGCGCACTCGCAGCGTGCCACCGGTGGATACACGCAAGGCATTCCGCAGATGGCGATCACGTGCGGAATGTCGGACATTCTTCGCGCGAAGACGATTCACCTGCTGACCGATGGCGGCGCGTGGAAACAGTGGATGCTCCGCGTGTTTCTACTGACAACGCAGCGTGATTCCGATTACGCGATTACGCTGTGCCACGGGCACGCAAACGTGCGCGTCGCGTGCGATCAAGCGAGCGCTGCGCCGATCGATGCAAAGTTCGGCCGCGATCCGCAATGAGCGATCGATGAACAACCATTTAGCCGCGGGGCTTGCCCCGCGCGAAAGCCGCGGAGCCGAATGACGTCTCGCGCGGGGCAAGCCCGCGCGGCTAAATTGACTTCGTGCTAGTCATGAACGACAAACCCACCGTCACCGTCGTCGGCTCCTTCTGCGTGGACATCCTGATCCGCGCCGATCGACTGCCGATATGGGGCGAGACGCTCCTCGGGCGGGATTTTTATCTCGGCCCGGGCGGAAAAGGCGGCAACCAGGCCGCGGGCGTGGCGCGGATGGGCGCGCGAACGCATTTCGTGACCGCGGTCGGTGAAGATCATTTCGCGCAGCTTGCACTCGACCTCGCGAAGGCGGAAGGAATTGATCGCGAAGGGATTTGCGTCATGCCGGGCGCGAAAACGTCGGTGGGCTTCGGCCTGCTCGATCCCGCGGGCCGAAGTGCGTGCATCACAGATCTGGCGGCGCTGTCGCGGATGAACGCGGCGTTTGTCGATCGGTTCGAACCGCAGATCGCGGCGAGCGACGTCGTGCTGACGATGCTGGAGAATCCAGTGGAAGCCGCCGCCCAAGCGATGCAGCTCGGTCGCAAGCATGGCAAGCTCACGATCCTGAATCCAGCGCCGGCGGTTGTGTTGCCTGGTGAAGTTCTGCGCGATTGCGATATCGTCACGCCAAACGAATCAGAGCTCCGCGTGATGCTCGGCCTCTCGCCGGACTCGAAAGAAGACGATGCCGAACTCGCGCGGAAGGTGCGATCCCGCGGGGTGAACACGCTCATCGTCACACTCGGCGAGCGCGGCGCGATGATTCTGAACGACGAAGGTCAACAACACGTCCCGCCGGTGCGCGTAGAAGTGATTGACTCGACCGGCGCCGGCGACGCGTTCAACGCCGCGTTGGCCGTGGCGCTCGCGGCGAAGACGCCGCTGACGACAGCCGTACAACTCGCGAATTGCGCCGGCGCGATCGCCTGCACGAAACTAGGATCCATCCCCGCGATGGGCCGCCGCGACGAGATCGAAGCGATGTGGAAGAAATATTACGGATAAGGATGAGTAGGGTCCGGGTCAGCGGGCCGGGTTTTTGAGTTCGAAAAAGCGAATACCCGGTCCGCTTACGCGGACCCTACAAGATCCACGTGACCTAAGACACAAGGAGATCTTGGTGGATTCGAACAACAACGGCATTTCACGACGGGAACTGGGCAAGCGCGTGGGCGCGATCGCGGCGGCTTCGGCCTTGGCGGGGATTGTGATCCCCACGGTGCATGCGGCGGAGAATTCGACGATCCAAGTCGCGCTGATCGGATGTGGTGGACGCGGGACCGGCGCCGCCTCCGATGCACTTCACGCGAAAGGCCCGACGATCAAGCTCGTCGCGATGGCGGATGTGTTCAAGGATCGGCAGGACAACTCGTACGCGGCGCTGAGCGGGAACAAGGAAATCGCGCCCCGCGTCGATGTTCCGCCGGAGCGGCGCTTCATCGGCTTCGACGCGTACAAGAAAGCAATGGATTGTCTCAAGCCCGGCGACGTCGCGATCTTCGCCACGCCGCTCGCGTTTCGTTGGGTTCATTTCGGGTACGCGATCGAAAAAGGGTTGAACGTCTTCATGGAGAAGCCGCTCAGCGCCGACGGGTCTTCCAGCCGCAAGCTGCTGAAGCTCGGCGAAGAGGCGCAGTCGAAGAATCTGAAGGTGGCGGTCGGTTTGATGTCGCGTCACTCGCGCTCGCTTGAGGAATTGAGCAAGCGCATCGGCGACGGCGCGATCGGCGAGATCATTCTCATGCGCGGCTATCGCATGCACGGACCGGCCGCGACGTTTCGATCAACGCCGAAGCCCGCGAATATCAGCGAGCTCGATTACCAGATCCGCCGGTTCCACAGCTTCATCTGGGCGAGCGGCGGATGCTTCAACGATTTTTACATTCACCACATCGACCACCTCTGCTGGATGAAAAACGCGTGGCCGGTAAAAGCGCAAGCCGTCGGCGGGCGCCACTACAAAACTGCCGACGACGGCACGCCGTACGTCGATCAGAACTTCGATTCCTACGGCGTCGAATACACCTTCGCCGACGGAACGAAGCTGAACTTCGACGGCCGCTGTATGGACGGCGCCCAAGAGATTTATTCGAGCCATCTTCATGGCACGAAAGGCTGCGCCATCAGTTCCCCCGGCGGAGATTGCGGCTCGCCGTCGACGATCTTCAAGGGGCTGGCCGAGACAAAGGAAAACCAGGTCTGGCAATCGACCGTTCAGAGCAATCCGTATCTGAACGAATGGCAGGATTTGATCGACGCGATCGTACAGGACAAGCCGTACAGCGAGCTGAAACGCGGCGTCGAAGCGAGCCTCGTCTGCAACATGGGTCGCATGGCCGCGCACACGGGACACGAAGTGACATTCGATCAGGTGCTCAACTCCGATCATGTCTTCGCGCCGGATGTCGACAAGATGACCGAGAGTTCGCCGGCGCCGGTTCTCGCGGACGCGAATGGGATGTATCCGAAGCCCGAACCCGGGAAGAAAAAGCGAGAGTATTGATGAAGCTCGCAACTGATGAGCAACAGCAAATCCTCGCTGAGTTTTATCGCGAAGGGTTTGCGATCGTTCGTAATGTTTTGAGCGGCGACGAAGTGAAGACGCTTCGCGAGTTGGCGGATCGATTTCTAGATGATCCATCGCTCGAGTCGACGTTTATCACCCCGATCTTGAAGACGAATGTGCTGCGCTCAACTCAGGCGTTGCATCCAGCGTTCGCGGAATTGCTGGTGCATGAGCCGCTGATCAGGTTGGCCAAGGCGGTGCTCGGGAAGAACGTCGCGTTCTGCGGGCAGAACGTGATCCGGTCCGATACGAACACCGGTATCAGCATGTGGCATGTGGACGATCTGCTCGAGTTTCCGCTGCCGGACGACATTCCGCGGCACGATGCGCGAATCAAGCTGCCGGTGTTCTGGTTCAGTTTTCAGATCGCGCTGTCGGACATCGATTCGCCGGAGAATGGTCCGACGGAAGTTGTGCCGCGCAGTCACTATTCAGGGCGTGACGTGCCGAAGGTCGAGCGGCCGGAGTTCGAAGGCCGCGGACCGGTTCCGATCCTGTGCAAGGCCGGCGACGTGTATCTTTTCAATCACCAGCTGTGGCACCGCGGATCGGTGAATCGATCTTCGCGACGACGATACCTGATGCAGAACCAGTATTGCCGCGCGTGGGGACCGTATCGCTTCGCGAGCACGGACGCGGCGCGACGATTGCCGGCGGATCGCATGCCTGACAATCCGCGGCTTGCGCAGTTGCTGGAGCCAACGCGAAAAACGCCCGGGTAATCTGGTCGCAAACCGCTTCGGTGGCACAGACATTCTTGTCTGTGATGCGGTGATGTACTCATCGACGCATATTCGGACGCTGGTTACCGCGTCCGATCACCGACAAGAATGTCGGTGCCACCAAAGAAACACAAACGGGACACGAGGTCTTACGGTTGCGTGATGCACAGGAGATCGCCCGTCCCGCCGGGCAGATCGAGCTCGAGTAGGTTGCGGTCCGCCTCGCCGACTTTTTTCATCTTTGGGACTTCAAGCTTGCCGGTCTGACGATCGACGATTTCGACCTTTGCGCCGTTCTCGAGCACAAGATTTAACGTGATTTTTTGGGCGCACAGGTTCGACGCCGCGGTTTTATCGACCAGCGCATTCGTCACCATGATCCAGCGCTCGTTCTTGTCTTCTTCCAGCGGTTTGAAGAATCCGAGGGCGACGTCGCCCTGCTGTCCGCCGTTCTTCTGGCTGGCGTTAGTCACCGTGATCCCGCGAAGTTGGGGCAGATCTTTGTCGTACTGCCACGGCGCGACGCCCCACGGCAATTCACTGCCTTTGCCCTGAAGCCATCGCGCATCGGTGCAGCGGAGTTTCACGAGATACGGTGAGAGCATCTTCGATTCGTGGAGGATTCTCTTCAGCCAGTCATATGCGGGCGCGAGCTGCGTATCGCCGGAGCCGTTGAATGTTTTCTTGAAGAGGCAACTCGAACCGGCATTGTAGGTGAACGCCTGCTGCATCTTCGCGCCGAAGGTCCAGGCGCCGAAGATGTCGAGTCGCAGTTCGGACTCGCTCGGATCGCGATACTTATTCTCGCCGTGAAAGGTCTGCATCCAGCAACCGAACGGAATGCCGGAGCCCGCGGAGAACGCGCGATAACGCTGCAGATCGCCGAAGTACGATCGCCAGTTATCCTGCGTTTCCCAGATCGGGTAGGTGTCGAACGAGAGCATGTCGGGCTTGCAGGTTTGGATGTAACGCTGCATGTTCGGGTCGGTGAGCAATCCGCCGTACTGATTGGTGTAGAGGATGACGTCCGGGCATCTCGGCCGCATGTCTTCGAACCATTTCTTCGCGATCGCGAGCGTTTTGTCGTCGTTCAGGTTCTGCTCGTCGTGAAACTGAAAGGCGACGATGTTCGGCGCATACGGCTTCTCCTCATCGGTCACATCGCGATCGTCGTCGCCCATCATCCACTTCGACCACGGAATCCCCGGCGGCGGGCCGAGCTGCTTCATGTTCGATTTGCCCGGCCAGGTCACGCCGGTGAAGCCGCAATCGGTCAGCGTTTTCAGATGCAGCACGTTGTCAGGAAAGCAGAGCGCGTGAATGACGAGCCCGCGCTTCATGAAGATCTTGTCGGCCTTGGAGATTTCCGCGTTTGTCGTGAGGGTCGTTGTGAGGAAACAGAGAACGAGAGCAAATCGCTTCAGCATAGAAATCATGATCGCTTTTCTTCGGGGTTGGGCAACCGGAACCCGCGGAGCTGCGCTCCGCCGCTAAATATCGGAACCGTCTCCCTTAGTTAGCGGCAGAGCGCAGCTCCGCGGGTTGCGGATTCACGCCAGTAGTTTGTCGATCAGCCGCCCCTTCACGTCGGTGAGTCGGAAGTCGCGGCCCTGGAAGCGGAAGGTGAGCTTTGTGTGCTCGAGGCCGAGCAGATGCAGGATCGTTGCGTGGATGTCGTGGACGTGGCAGCCGTCCTCGACCGCGTTGAAGCCGAGCTCGTCGGTTTCGCCGACGGTGATGCCGGATTTTACGCCTCCGCCGGCGAACCACATCGTGGCGGAGTCGATGTGGTGATTGCGGCCGGTGCTGGTGCGATTTTCGCCCATCGGTGTGCGGCCGAACTCGCCACCCCAGATCACGAGGGTGTCTTTCAGCAACCCCCGCTGCTTGAGATCCATCACCAACGCCGCGGAGGCTTGATCGACTTCTTTGCAGCGGGCTTCGAAATCTTTTTCCAAGGTTTCGCCCGGCCCGCCGTGGCTATCCCAATTGGTGTGATAGAGCTGCACGAAGCGCACGCCGCGCTCGACGAGGCGGCGAGCGAGCAGGCAATTCTTGGCGAAGCTCGGCTTGGTGGGATCGACGCCGTACAGTTCGAGCGATTCTTTCGTCTCACCGGAAAGATCCGTCAGCTCCGGCGCACTGGTTTGCATGCGATAGGCCATCTCGTACTGGCTGATGCGCGTCTGGATCTCCGCGTCGCCCGTCTCTTGCAGGCGCTTGGCATTGAGCGCGTTGATGGCGTCTAGCGAATCGCGCTGGTGATGATCGCTGATCCCCATGGGGCTGGAAATATCTACGATCGGATCGCCGCTGGCGCGGAATGGCACGCCCTGGTGTGTGGTCGGCAGAAAACCGGAACCCCAGTTCACCGCCCCGCCGCGCGGACCGCGGGGGCCGGAGAGCATCACCACGAAACTGGGGAGATTCTTGCATTCCGAACCGATGCCATAGCTCACCCACGCGCCCATGCTCGGCCGGCCGAATTGCGACGATCCGCTGTTCATAAACAGAATCGCGGGCGCGTGATTGAAGACGTCGGTCGAGACAGTTTTCACGATGGCGATGTCATCTACTATTTTTGCAATATGCGGGATCGATTCGGAAATGTACGTGCCGCTCTTGCCGAACCGCTCGAACTTACGCCGCGAGCCGAGCAGCGTCGTCCGCTGTTTGAAGCTGCTGTCCATGAAGGCGAAGCGTTTGCCGGCGAGATACGAATCGGGGATCGGCTTGCCGTTCAGTTCGTTGAGTTTCGGTTTGTAGTCGAAGAGCTCGAGCTGGCTGGGTCCGCCGGCCATGAAGAGGTAGATGACGTTCTTCGCCTTCTGCGGGTACTGAAGCGCGGGGATCTTCTGGGTGGAAGGGCCGGGCGCAGCGAAGCCGGACTCGGCGAGGAGCGACGCGAGAGCGAGAGAGCCGACGCCGACGGCGCAGTTCTTGAACAGGTGGCGACGGGTGATCAGATGGAGCGGATCCATAGCGGCTTCCTTGTGACACGGGCTTTTAGCCCGTGCATACGGTGCGAGCACGGGATAAAAGCCCGTGTCACGTTCACGTTTCTCACTCTCGCGTAATCGTTTCATCCAAGTTTAACACGACGCGTGAAACCAGCGTCCACGCGGCGAAATCGGATGTTTCGACGCCTGGCGGGGTCATCTTCGCGGCGATCGCGGTGGCGTTTTTCGGTTCGTCTTTCAGTTCGGCTCGCTTTTTGTCGAGCAGATCCTGGAGGATCTGGCGCTCATCGGATTCCGGAACGCGCGAGGTCGCGAGGCGGAAGAGCGTGTCGACGTTGCCGTGTTCTTTGAGCACGCGAGCGGCCAGTGCGCGGGAGAACTCCATCCACGCGGTGTCGTTCAACAGGTTCAGCGCCTGGAGAGGCGTGTTGGATCGGATGCGGCGCGTGCAGGCGAGGATCGCATCGGGGGCGTCGAAGCTCGCGAGCGAGGGGTGCAGCGAATTGCGATACGTGAAAGTGTACATCCCACGGCGGTAGCGGTCGGGGCCGACGCTCGTTTTCCATTCGTGCTTCACCTGGCCGAGGCTCATCACACCGTCGGGAATTGGCGGAAAGACGCTGGGCCCGCCGATCTTTTCGCTGAGCAGGCCGCTCGACGCGAGTGCGACGTCGCGGACGATTTCGGCGTCGAGGCGAATTCGTGATTGGCGCGCGAGCAGGCAATTGTAGGGATCGATGTTGTCGAGCTCCGGCCGAGCCTTCGACGATTGCTGGTACGTCGCCGACGTGACGATCAGGCGATGAATGTGCTTGAGACTCCAGTTGTTTTTGACCAGCTCTGTCGCGAGGTAATCAAGCAATTCAGGATTCGACGGCGGCGAGCCTTGCGACCCGAAATCGTTTTCCGTCTCGACAATTCCGCGGCCGAAGTATTGCTGCCAGATACGATTGACCGTCACGCGCGCGGTAAGGGGATTCTCTGGATCGACGATCCATTTCGCGAGATCGAGGCGAGTTGGATTCTTCACCTTCATCGCAGGAAGCATGTGAGGCACGCCGGCCGAAACTTCATCGCTCGGCCGCGTGAAATCGCCCTTGATGAGGATGGTGGTTTTGCGAGGCTGCTTTCGCTGGGCCATCACCATCGTCGAGACGCCGTCATTGAGCTGTTTGCGAACGGCGTTCAGGTTGTCGAGCATTCCGCCGAAGTCGTTGTCGGCAAGGCGCAGCGCCTCGTTCACCGCTGCGATCTGAGCCGGGAGGCGTTTGTCCGCGGGAAAGGCCAGTGCTGCGCGCGCTTTCGGCGTGAGCGTCGCTTTCTCCGCGTCGGTCAGGCCGGCTTCCCATTCCGCGATCTTCTGCTTCACCTGCGTCTCGAGGGTGTCGATGCGCTCCTGGAGCTCGGCGATCTGCTTCGGATCAACCACGCCGCTCACCTTCATGGTCGGCTCATCACAATTGTTGAAGAACGCGAAGAACTGGTAGTACTCCTTTTGCGAGATGGGATCGAACTTGTGATCGTGGCACTGCGCACAGGCGATCGTCAGACCGAGGAAAACGGTGCCAGTCGTCGCGACGCGATCGATGATCGATTCGACTCGAAATTGTTCGGGATCGATTCCGCCTTCGGAGTTGATCTGCGTGTTGCGATGAAACCCGGTGGCGGTTTTCTGATCGAGCGTCGCATTGGGCAGCATGTCGCCGGCAAGCTGCTCGATCGTAAATTGATCGAACGGCATGTCGTTGTTCATCGCGTGGATGACCCAATCGCGATAAGGCCAGATCACGCGCGGGAAATCCTGGGAATAACCGTTGGAGTCAGCATAGCGCGCGTTGTCGAGCCAGTGTCGGGCCTGCCGCTCGCCGAAATGGGGCGAGGCGAGGAGGCGATCGACTTGTTTTTCGTATGCGTTCGGTGAGTCATCCGCGATGAAGGCGTCGAGTTCCGCGGGCGTGGGTGGGATGCCGGTCAGGTCGAGCGCGACGCGGCGAAGGAGCGCGGCTTTGTCGGTTGGTGGCGAGGGCGCGATTTTTTCTTTCTCAAGTCGCGCGAGGATGAAATGGTCGATGTCGTTCTTCGGCCAGGATTTGTCCTGCACTTCCGGCACCGGCGGGCGGACGGGTTTGACGAACGACCAGTGCTGACCCCACTTCGCGCCCTGCTGGATCCACTGCTTGAGCGTTTCGATTTGCTGTGTGGAGAGATGCCGGTTTGATTTCGGCGGCGGCATGATCTGGTCGGGATCATCCGCCGTGATGCGCATCGCGAGGACGCTGTCATCGAGATTTCCGGGAACGACAATCGAGTAGCCGTCGCGTGGCGCGAAGGGACCGAGTTTGCGATCGAGTTGATCGAGGCGCAAGTCGCCCTTTCGGGCGGCGGCGTCCGGTCCGTGACATCGATAACAGTTGTCGGAAAGAATGGGTTGAACATCGCGGGCGAAGTCGATCTTGTCTGCGGCCAGCGCGCGAAGCGGCAGCAGCGAAGTAATCGCGAGTGCGAAGAGCGTGATCAACCGACTCATTGTCCCCAAGTGTGCTCCGGCGGACGGGCTGGCGAAAATAATACTCGACCGGACGGATTTTGTTCACACGGCGGCCTAACATCGCGCGCACACAGCGGTCTATCGCTTCGGAAAATCCTTAGCGAAAAACAACAGGTCCGCGTGCAACTCGATTGACAGTTTGTTTGGGAAATGTACAAATTTGCCCGGGCGGAGATGCCGCGGCTACGGCGTTTTCGGGGTTGTTGCATTGTTTGATTGCGATCCATGCCTGACGCGCTGAAGATATTGCTTGTCGAAGACCACGAAGACACGCTCCGACTCATGGCTCGCCTTTTGCGCCATTTGGGTTATGTCGTGGAAACGGCGCCGTGCGTGAACGATGCGCTGGCGAGCGCTCAAAAGCACCAATTCAATCTGCTCATCAGCGATCTCGATTTGCCCGACGGCAGCGGTCTGGACCTGATGCGGCAGCTTCGGGGACAAGCGGGCCTGAAGGGAATCGCCCTGACGGGATTCGACTCCGTCGATGACGTCGATCAGGCGCTGCAATCCGGATTCCATACCCATCTCACCAAACCTGTCGATCTCGATAAGCTAGAGGCCGCGATCCGAGCGGTGACCAACGGCGCAAGCTAACGAATCCTGATCAAAAAAGAGAGCCGGTGATTTCACCGGCTCCCGTTCGTTCACGACTTGTTTCTCAAATCCGCCGAACTAATCGGTCGTCACATCCCACAACTTGGTGTTGTTGGTGATGGTCTTTTTCTGGAGCCATTCTGCGTGACCGTCGAAGAAGGCGACGTTTGCGCCGTTGTTGTGGCGCCAGGCGGTCATACGACTCGCGTCAAACGGCTGTCCGCTCGGAAGACTACCGGTGCCGGTGCGCTCGCCAACGTTGTCGTAATTGCGTCCCCAGAGCTGACCCGAACCACTGCGGTCGACGAGGATATTCATCGCGTCGACGAACATCAGCTTGTCGGTCGGATGCTTGACCTGGTTGCGCTTGAATCCGAAGAAGTAGGTGGGCGCGGCGGCCTGCGGCGTCACCGAATTCCCGGGCGTGGTGTTGAACGTCGCGACGTTCATGCCGGTGCTCGCGTTCAGCGGAAAGTATGAGTTTCCGGTTGTGGGATCGGTGATCGGATTGTTTGTCCGAAGTGCATCCGGGCAGATCCAAGGTCGAGTCACCATCGCGACGACACCGCGCTGCGCCGCGGGATAGGGCGCGGGATCGATCAAAAGCATATTGAGCGAGCGGCGGAAGAGCGCGTTCGACGGCCAGATGTTCGTCGCCGCGCCGGAGGTGATGCAGAGCGAACTCCCCTGCCACGCCGGCACGTGCCACCCTTTGGACTCGTTCAGGTACATCTGGTCGGCGATCGCAAGTTGCCGGAGGTTCGAAAGGCATTGTGTGCGATTCGCCGATTCCCGTGCCTTATTGACGACGGGCAAAAGCATCGAGATCAAGAGCGCAATGATCCCGATAACGACAAGCAATTCGACGAGCGTAAATCCGCGCCGACGGCGCGCAAGAGAGAGCGTCATGAAACTACTCCAAACCGAATAATGGGGTTATGACAGCCGGCAGCAGCTTGATTTAAGCGGCCCGGTTGGAGCGTTGAAAGCTCCAGAAGAACTACGGACGCGGCCGGATCCAGTTCGGCAGGGAATCGAAAAAGTTAGCGTGTGACAACCCAGAGCTTGGCGTTCTGGCGGATGTCTTCTTTGCGGCGGGATTCGGCGTGACCGTCGAAGAACACGATGTTGGCGTAATCGTTGTGCCGCCAGGCGATGTTGCGGTCGGCGTCGAACTTTCGGCCGTCGGGTAACGTGCCGGAGCCGGTGCGTTCCTTGATCACGTCATAGTCTCGTTCTCTGCCATCCGACAAGAGCGGCGCGCCGGGGGCATTGCCGGAACCGGTGATGTTCACGAGCACACTGAGCGCATCACAGAACATGAGCTTCTCGCTCGGGCGTCTCACTTGCGAGCGCTTGTAGCCGTGGAACCCCGCGCCGATCGGTCCGCTGGGCAGCGCCTGCGGAGTTTCGGACGGATCCGCGACGCCGTCTTGTTCCGCATGATTCGCATCAAGCGTTACGTCCACGCCGGTGATGTTCATGCCGATGCTTCCGACCGGTGAGCGAAGTTCCCAGCCATCGCGGTGAATCCACGCGTTGGTGGTTACGGTCGGACAGAGCAGATTCGGCATCAGATAATGAGTGGCGTACGAGGCGGGCACGAGGGACGCGGGCGAGGTCGGCGTGCTCGCATCGATGATCGGTTGAAGCAGGTGACGCCTGACCGCAATGTTGGCCGCCCAGCAGCGCGAGTAGGACGAACTCAGGGTTGAGCCGGCATCCTGCAGCGCGGGGATGTGCCAGTCCTTCCAGTCGTTGAGGTACATCTGATCGGCGAACGCGAACTGGCGAAGGTTCGAAAGGCACTGTGAGCGCTGGGCGGCCGCACGAGCTTTGCTGATCGTCGGCAAGAGCAGCGCGATCACCAGCGCGAGGATCGCAATCGCGACGAGCAGTTCGACCAGCGAGAAGGCCGCCGAGCGCTGCTTTGCCGTGGGAGATGAACCAAGCGGGTGAGTCATGCGTGCGAAACGCCCTCGATCGACAAAACAGTTCGAGCCCGGCCCCAGACCGAAACGACATTTACTTAAAGAAACGCGCAACTGCGGCTTGGAATTCCCTTTCCGCGAAAATCGTCGCACAAATGTCCGAGGTGTCAACACTTACGGAAGATCGGGAAAGAAAAACCGCGAGCAAGCTCGCGGCTAAACAATGATCAACGTCCGACCTTTCGAACCTGGCGGGCCTTCGATCAGCCGGGCGGGTCCTTGATCACGTACCACATGCGGTCCTGTGGCGAATGCCAGTTGCCGTCGCAGATTCGCCGGATGAAATCGCGATGCCGCCATTCGCCGTGGCCATCGAAGAAAATGATGTTCGCCCCCTTGTTGTGGCGATAGGCGATCGAGCGATTCGGGTCGATGGTTTGGCCGTTCAGCGTGCTGGCGCTGGTCCTCTCGCCGAAAAACGCGTAGTCGCTGGTTCTAGCCGAATCGGATGAAGACTCGCCCGTGACCGAGCCGTGATTCAGTGGAACTCCTTGAAGGTCGTGGTCAAAAGCCACGCACCCGTTGACGTTGATCTCCCAGTATTGGGCGTCGGCAAACATAACCTTTTCGGATGAACTGCGTACCTGAGAGGCCTTATAGCCGTGGAAATCGGTCACCGGCGGGGTGGGACCGGTGGCGCCATTCGCCTCCAAACGGCAATAAGGCGTGAGAAACGGATCGGGCACGCCGTCGTATGCGCCTGAGCCGGCTCCATTGCCGCCGGTGATATAGTCCACGCCGGTGACGTTCATGCCGTAGTATGTGGTCATCTGTACGAGATCAATGCCAATCGCCTCGCCAGCTGTGCCCGACCAAATCGTGAGGCCACCTACGCCATTCGCTGAGGGACACAAGTACTTTGGCGGAAAACCACCGACGAGTCGTTGATTGGTGAAGAATGTGTTATTGGCCGGCTGACCAGGAACGAATCCGGTTTGAGGCTCTTCCAGCACGGGGACGCGAAGCATTCGCCGAAAACTTGGATTCCGCATCCACGATCGTTTGACCTCAGGCTCGGCGGTGCCGGGCCTCGACCCCTGCACGGCCGGCACGTGCCATCCCTTCCACTCGTTGACATACATCAGGTCGGCCATGCCGAACTGCTTCAGGTTGTTCATGCACTGCGTCGCCTGCGCCGCCTGTCGCACCTTGCTCAGCACGGGCAAGAGCATCGAAATGAGAAGAGCGATGATCGCAATGACGACGAGCAGTTCCACCAGGGTAAACGCGCGCGACGATGAACGTTGGTTCATGGTTGCCTCCGGGCGTGAAACTCGAACGCTTTCAATCGATCAACATATCGACGCCGATCGTTTTTTCAATTATTTGTTCAGCCGTTTCGAAAAAAGGAATGCCCTCGTCCAACTAATTCAATGACGCAGCATCGCCGGTTATTTCCCCAAAAGAAAAACCGCGAGCTTGCTCGCGGTTGTCTTCGCATTTGATCGCGGAACGGATCGACTACGGCAGGACGACTTCCCAAAGCTTGGGGTTTTGCTTGATCTCGGTGCTGCGGATCGATTCGGCATGGCCGTCGAAGAACACGACGTTGGCATACCCATTATGCCGCCAGCTGCTCGTGCGAACAACCTTGCCACGTCCGCCATTTGGCAGCGCCACGTTACCCGTCCCCGATTCCCCGACATTGTCGTAGTCTTGCTTCCAAAGCGTCGCGTTTGTCCCCGCATGGGTTTTGCTGCCGGTCGGATCGCCCGAGCCGTCCATATTTACCAGCTTCGTCTGAGCGTCGATCCACTCGAGCTTCTCCGCGGAACGCTTCACCTGACTGGCCTTAAATCCGTGGAAGCCATCACCAACCGGCGGGTCGTACGCCTGATGGCATTGTGGATCGATCCTCGGAACGCGGGTGGAATTCGGGGTGCTATCGACCCCTTGCACGTTCATTCCATAGAAGCCATTTGGAGTCACCAACTCGTCACCGCTTAACGGTTGAAACGATCCGCCCCCGCCCGCGAAAGTTCGCAGGGCGACCGGGCACATCAGCTTTCGCGGAAGGAATTCCTGCGCGAATGTAGCTTGGGCACCCGAGCCTGGGGCAGCCGGGTCGCTTGGATCGACGATCGGCACGTTCAGGCACCGACGCCATAGCGCGTTGCCCGACCAATGGTTGGTTAAGCCTTCGTTCAACTGGACGGGAGTTGCCTGCCAGCCCGGCACATGCCATCCCCTCGATTCGTTCATGTACATCTGGTCGGCCAGCCCGAACTGACGCAGGTTGGAGAGGCACTGCGTCTTCGCCGCGGTTGCGCGCGCTTTGTTCAGCGCTGGCAGCAGCATTGAGATCAGGACCGCGATAATTCCGATCACGACCAGCAATTCGACAAGCGTGAAGCCACGACAGCGTGTATAGGCAATGGGCATGTTGTTCCTCGATAAGGGTTGCTCGAACAATGACGAGAATGGGAACCAATGCATCAGGACGATGGGAACCAATGCATGAGGACAATGGGAACCAATGTATTCGATCGATTGCAATCGGACAAGTAAAACTCATGCGTTGACGAAGAAATTCCATCTTCACACGCGCCCGCGCCTGATTGCTTGAACATTATGGGCTCCCATACAGCCAGAGCCCAAACGAGACCGACACGAATATTCAAAGATTGCCATAAGCAATAATTGGGAACGCATATGTTTGAGTCAACCAAAAAAAGAGAAAGTGGCGCGCCTCCGCGGCTGCGCCGCTTCCTCCAAAAACGATCCCGGCCCGTATAATTCACGCGGGTACGTTCATGCCCTATTTCTCAAAGAAAAACCGCGAGCAAGCTCGCGGTTCATCTTCGCAATTTGATTGTCGAACCGATGGTTTACGGCAGCACGACTTCCCAGAGTTTGGCATTTTGCTTGATGGCGTCGGAACGGACCGACTCGCAGTGGCCATCGAAAAAGGCCACGTTGGCGTAACCGCGATGGCGCCACGCGCTCGATCGCGTGATCGTGCCGTTGGTGCCGGATTCGCCGATCTTGTCATAGTCACGCGGCCACAGCCACGGGTCTGTGCCCGCATGGGTCGGGCTCCCGCTTGGGTCGCCTGAGCCATCCATGTTCACGACTTTGTTCACGCCATCGATCCACTCGAGCTTCTCAGATGCATGCTTGACCTGGCTTGCACTGTAGCCGTGGTGGCCATATCCAGCCGGCGGGTCTATGGCCTGCGAGCACTGCGGGTCAGTGATCGGCACGCGATGCGTTACCGTGCTTTGATTTTCGAGCCCTTGGAGGTTCATTCCATAAAAGCCGTTGGGAGTCACCAACTCGTCCCCGGTTAAGGGTTGGTACGACCCGCTCCCGCCCGCGAACGTTCGTAGGGCCGACGGGCACATCAGCTTTCGGGGAAGGAACTCCTGCGCGAAGCGAGCCGCTTGGACGCCCGAGTTGGGCGCAGCCACGTCGGTTCCTTCAACGATTGGCACATTCAAGCATTTACGCCACAGGTAATTGCCCGACCAATTGTTGGTTAGCGCAGAATTCGGCTGATACGTGCTTGGCGGGGTCAGCAGAAACGCGGTCCATCCCGGCACGTGCCAGCCCTTCGATTGGTTCATGTACATCTGGTCCGCGAGCACAAACTGATGCAGGTTCGAAAGACATTGCGTCTTCATCGCGGTTTCGCGCGCTTTGTTCAGCGCGGGGAGCAGTATGGAAATCAGGACTGCGATAATTCCGATGACGACCAGGAGTTCGACCAGCGTAAAAGCGCGTTTTCGGGCGGCAAATCGGGTGGGCATCGTTTCCTCGCAGCAAGGTTCTTGGAACATCATCGAGCGCAATCGATTTTGCGCCTTTCACTTAACATGTCAACTACCAAACAATCGACGCTATTCCAAGCAAAAAAGCGTATGCAACGTTTAAGTTGCATACGCTTTTTTCAACATTTGCGATGGCTGACGACCCTACCGGAAGCTTACTTGAGCACTACCCAATACGTGTCCTGCGGCGAGGTATTGTTCGTGGTGAACGACGACTCGTTCACGATTCGGCGAACTCGATCGAAGCGCACTGTTTCGCCATGTCCATCGAAGAACACGATGTTCGCGCACTTGTTGTGCCGGTAGGCGATGTTGCGATCCGCTTCCCAGAAGACGATGCCATTGATATTGCTGCTGCCGCTGCCACCTTCACCGATCACAATGTTGTCGGTGATGCGGGGCTTATCGTCGGTGACGGTTTCAAATCCACCCACCGGATACCAGCTGTATCCGTTGCGATCCGGGCCGTGTGCGGCGATCGCGCCGTTCTTGTTGATCAGCAGCGAACCTTGCGAATCGGCGAACATGATCTTGTTTGACGAGTTGCGGACTTGCGCGGCCTTGTAGCCGTGGAAGCCATAGCCCGGCGTGCCATCGGTCGTCGGTCCCGGCGGGGTCGAGCCGAGTGGGTAAACGTAGGTCGTGACAGTCGGATCGGTCACGCCATCGCGAGCGCCGCCACCCGAAACGCTCGGCGCCGGCGGATAGTCCACTCCTGTCACGTTCATCCCATAGGAGTTCACCGTCGTGTACAAGCCAGGTCCGCCGGTTGAAGGCTGGAAGCTTGTCTGCAGGCGAAGTGCCGTCGGGCAGAGGAAATTGATCGGCATGCCATGAATGCCGGCCTGAACTGCCGACGCTGTTCCAGTACCCGGCGTATCACTCTCAATGATCGGTAGATTCAGGTATTTACGGAAGACCCGATTTCCCGCCCACGAGCGGGCGTTCGAGTTGGCCGGCGTGCTATCGACGACCGTGCCGTCCGCGCGAGGGCCCGCCTTATCCTGCATCGCCGGGACGTGCCAGCCCTTCCATTCGTTGACGTAAATTGCGTCCGCATTCGCGAACTGTTTGAGATTGGAGAGGCACTGCGCCGTCTGAGCGGCCTGTCGCGCCTTACCCAAAACCGGCAGCAACATAGAGACAAGAACCGCGATGATGCCAATCACCACCAGCAGTTCCACCAACGTAAAGCCCATACGACGCTTAGACATGAAGAGCTCCCTCAGCTAGAAGAGACTTGGCGAACGATCCTAATCGATTCATAGGGCCGCGCCTACTTTTTTCCGTTTTTTTGTCTATCTGCTTTTTGTCAGGTAATAGGAACGCGACGACCGTTCAGGCCGCCCGTGGCCTGACTATCTATTCCAAACGATCGGCTGCAAAACTTTATTCTCTAAAGCAGGATTATTGAAAATCCCGGAGGTGTAGGGCATTACGCCGTCTTCGCGGTTCCGCGCCGGGCCACGCGCGGACGCCCGAACGCATCCGTCGGAGTCAATACGCGTGACGCGCGCTTTCCGTCAATCTGCGGAGCAGCACCGTTCTTTTTCGCGTGTTCCAGCGCGTGCTCGAGACGCTTTCGAGCGTACCCGACGTACTCTTCGGACTGATCGATCCCCACATACCGCCGCCCAAGCAGCGCCGCCGACACGACTGTTGTCCCGCTGCCGTTGAACGGATCAAGCACGACGTCGCCCAAATTGCTCGAAGCCTTGATGATCCGATCGAGCACACCGATCGGCATCTGGCATCCGTGCCACCCTTCGCGCTCCTTGAAGGTTCCGCAAACGCGCGATTCGTTCCACACGTCGAATCCCGGCTCGAAATATCCGTGCGGCGCCGCTTCCTGCGGACGCAAAAACCACGTGTCGTCCGGCAGTTTGCCCTTCGAATTCGCCCGCTTGTCGCCGTAGGTCGTCTGCCGCGCGCTCGCCACGCGCACCGCGTCCGCATTGAAGGTGAACTTCTCCTCCCCCGCCACCGGCTTCTGTTTCGTGAAATACAGAATATGTGTGTGGCTCTTGGCGAACATTTTTTTCGTCTGCTGACCGAACGTGTAATGCCAGATGATCCAGTTCCGCATGTGGAAACCGATCTTCCGACGCGCAATCACCGCGAGGTCCGCCGCGAATTCGTCGCCAATCGCCAGGTAAAATGAGCCGTTGGGCTTCAGCGCGCGATACACCGCGCGCATCCATTTCTCGCTGAAATCCAGGTACTCGTCGACGTCCTTCTGATCGTCGTAACCGTGATACAGGTAGCCGATGTTGAACGGGGGATCCGCAAAGCACAGATCGACCCATGCCTCGGGCCCTTCATCAAGGATCTGAATCGAATCGCCCTGAATGATTTGGTTCGTTTCCGGCATTCCGTCGCGATTGTACAGATTTGGACGGATCGCGCAAATCGTGCGCGAAGTTCGCACACCTTTTCCACGATTCCGCTTCAGCGCTTCGAGTCCGACCTTGAACGCAAGCTTTCGTCGATTCATGTTCGTTTAGCCCCCGCGGCCACGCGGGGGTTTGGCTTCGCGCGAAGACCCCCGCGTGGCCGCGGGGGCTAAACGTGGCGAGAAGCCCCGTCGGTCCTATAATCGACCCTTCGCGGGCCATTTCATGAACCCAGCCACATTGCGAGTGATCGACGCCAACGCCAACCGCGCCCGCGAAGCCCTGCGCGTGATCGAAGACTACGCGCGCTTCGTCCTGAACAGCGACGCCCTCTGCGCGTCGCTCAAGCAACTAAGGCACGATTTCGCCGAGATCTTGCGGCCTTTCCTCGATGATGCCATCCTCCACCGCGACACCCCCGGTGACGTCGGAACCGTGAACAAAACAACGGCAGAAACGAGCAGAGAAGACATCAATCATGTCGTGACCGCAGCAGGGAAACGATTGGGAGAAGCGCTGCGCACGATCGAAGAGTTTCTGAAGACGGAAGATGCGCCGGCCGCCTCACGAATCGAGAGACTTCGATATCGCTTTTATGAGCTCGAGCGCCGCATCGCAGCGACGCTTCGTCCGATCGCTTGCGATTTCGCGTCCGTTCGCCTCTACGTCTTGATCACCGAGTCGCTATGCAGGAAAAACTGGCTCGAGGTCGCAAAGGAGGCCATCGAAGGCGGCGCCGATTGCCTCCAATTGCGCGAAAAGGACCTTGAATCAGGTGAACTTCTCAACCGCGCCAAACAGCTCGTCCACCTGTGTCGCCAGCACAACGTAATCTCCATCATCAACGACCGCGCCGACATCGCGATGCTCAGCGACGCCGACGGCCTCCACGTCGGCCAAAATGATCTTCCCGCGACCGAAGCCCGCAAACTCCTGGGCCGAAACAAAATCCTCGGCGTCAGCACGCACGACCTCGCCCAGGCAAGAAAAGCCGTCGAAGGCGGCGCCGACTACATCGGCGTCGGCCCGATCTACAAAAGCACCACAAAAACGAGAGATTTCCTCCCCGGCCTCGCCTACGCGCGCCAAGTCGCTGGCGAAATCAGCACTCCGGCGGTCGCAATTGCGGGCATCACCCCTGAAAATGTCGATGAAGTCCTGTCCACCGGCCTGCGCGCCGTCGCGGTGACCGCTTCGGTGATCAGTTGTGAAAACGCGAAAGAGGCCGCGCGTACGTTGAAGGAACAAGTGAAGCGAAATACCCTCTCCACCGGCAGTGCCACTTAAGTGGCACTGTCTGAACGATCAAGGAAACGGATGTCCGATCAAGCGGTATCACTCTCATTTGTGCCAGCAGCGCCGGCGGAGCCGAAGCGCTCGGTTGGCACGACGAAATCATTCGTCTTTCACGCCAAGCTCATCGGCGTCATTACGTTCATCAGCCGAATTCTCGGCATGGCTCGCGAAAGCATCGCCGCCAATTATTTCGGCGCGGGCACAATCTGGTCCGCCTTCACCGTCGCGTTCACCGTCCCCAATCTCTTCCGCAAGTTGTTGGGCGAAGGCGCACTCTCCGCGGCGTTCATTCCGCTCTACGCCCAGGCCATCAAGCGGGAGGAAACCGGCGACACCAGCGGCGAAGTCACCGCCAAGGACTTCGCCGTCGCCAGTGTCAACCTGCTCTGCGGGATTTTGATTGCGTTAACGATCGTCGGCGAGCTTGTGCTCTTCGCACTGCTCTTCGTGCACATGCGGGCGGACTACCTGCTCGCGGTGAAGCTGACGATCATCATGCTGCCGTACGTTCTGCTGATCTGCGGAACCGCCTTCCTCGGCGCGATCCTTCAGGTGCATCTTCGATTTGTCGCCATCACCGCGACGTCGATCGTCTCAAACCTCTGTCTCATCATCGCGATTATCGTGGCAGCGCGATGGTTCGATCTGCGAACCGAAGCCGGCCAGATCGCCGGCGTACGATGGCTGTCGATCTCCGTCCTCGTCGCCGGCGTGATTCAAATCGCCATGCTGTTACCGTCGCTTTACGCGGTCGGCTTCCGCTTCCGCTTCATTCTGCATCTCTGGACGCCCGCGATTCGCAAGATGCTCTGGATGACGCTCCCGGTGGCGCTCGGCGCCGGCGTGATGCAGGTGAGCGTCGTGCTCGACAAAGGGATCTCGTTCATCCTTGCAGAAGGCGAAGGCCATTCAACCTTCAGCCTCTTCGGTCACGTGATCAAGTATCCCATGGCCGAGGGCGCTGCCGCGCGGTTGAACTGGGCGCAGTTCATGTACCAATTCCCCCTTGGCGTTTTCGCGATCGCGCTCGCCACCGCGATCTTTCCAAAGCTGAGCAGCGATGCGCTTCCGACTTCGAAAGCGGCCAAGCGCTCCATCCCCGACGATTTCAAAAACGTCCTCCGCCACGGCGTTGAAGCAAGCCTCTTCATCGGCCTTCCCGCCTCGGTCGGCATGATCGTCGTACGATATCCCGCGATCCGTTTTCTTTTCGAACGCGGACACTTCACTTACGAGGACACAAAATGGGTCGCGCTCTCCACCGCGATCTACAGCGCCGCGATCTGGGCCTTCAGCCTGCAGCAGATCCTCAACCGCGCGTACTACGCGCTCCACGACACGATGACTCCGCTGATCTGGGGAATCGTCAATCTCACGATCAACACGATCATCGAACTCCCGCTGCTCTGGACCGGCCTGCGCGAAAGCGGAATGGCGGTGGGCACGCTGGTGAGCTTCGCGATTCAGGCCGTCATTATGTTGTGGATGCTCGATCGGCGTGTCGGTGGCATGAACCTCCGCCGCAGCTTCGGTCCCATCGCCAAAATGCTCATCGCCAGCGCCGCAATGTGGATCGCCTGCGTCGCCCTCCAACACACGCGCCTCTATCCGCATGGCGAGCGGAAGATCATCTGGGCGATTCAACTGGTCGAGTTGATGACGCTCGGCGGCGGCGTTTACTTCGGGCTTTGCGCAGCGATGGGGATGAACGTCATCAACGACTTACTCCCACGTCGTCGACGAGCGGTTGTGTCGTAGGCGCCGGATACTTGTCGTCGATCACCCAAAACCCATTCTTATCCGCACGAAGCGGCCGGCCATACTCCGCACCCGGCGGGCAGTGATACCGCATCAGCAGAATGAGATCGGAGCTGACCGCCGGATTCGCGTGGAAGTAACTGTGCCCGTACGGTCCCGGATCGGAGATCTGCGCATCGACGAACTGCACCGTCTTCGAGCTTCGCAGCATTTGCAGTTCGTCCGGCTGAAACATGTTCGACCGAATTGCGCCAAGCCGACTCGTTCCGCTGAAGAGCCAGTTCGAGATGCTCAGCGCCTTGTCCTTCGCGCATGCGTAAACCGTCGTGCGCTCCGGCACGAGCCCGAGACGCACCGTCACCGCGCGCTGGATCAGCACATCCAGATCGAGATCCGGCGCCGCCAGCACCAGTGATCCGAGCTTCAGCACGTCGCGCGTCGATCGACCGGAGCCGCCGATTTCCATGTGCAGTTCTGCAAGTCCCGAAACCACCACGCCCGTTCCGCGGCTGTGACAGATGATGTTGATCTTCTTCACATCCGGACAATCCGCGATCGCGCGAATCATCTCCTTGAAGTGATACACCGTGAATTCACTGCTCTCGCGATCGTACGTATATCCACGCAGCAGTCCGGAGGCACCCGCCGGCCATGAATACGCGATCGCCACGCCACGGCGGCCCAGAAAGTGCCACAGCTGCGCGATCGTCATCACTGAATAGTCGAAGTCGTTGTTGTAACCGTGAACGAAGACGAACACTTCCTTCGATGGTGATTTCGCCAACCTCGCCGAGAGTTCGCCGTACACCAGCTTCATGTCCTTATCGAGCTCCGCCTGCATTTGCGTCGCCGCGGTCGTGGGTGCGGTCGCAGGCTGAAACGGCGCGATCGCGCTCAGAATTCTCGGCGTTTCGGGAAACCGCACGATCTCGGTCGTCTTCGTCACGCGCAGCGGAATGCGCTCCTCGCGCTCCTTCGTGCGGCTAACGGCCTCGAGTTTGTCCCACGACAGATTCTCCCCGATGTCTACGTTTGCAACGCCAAACGCCACCGACCGCGAACGCTTGTAGCCGTAGTGTGGTGAAGTGTCGTTCGGATCTTTCGACGGCTCTGGTTTGCGATCGGTCAGATACAGAACTTCGACGTGATTGTTCTGAAGCTCCGGCGGAACGTTCGGAAACGGATCGACATCCCCCCGCGTGTACAAATTCGGCGTAGGCATCAGCCAAAACTTGCTTTCACACCCCGCCATCGCTGCGACGATTAACAGCAGAAACACAGATTCGAGAGTCCGTCGCATCATCTTCAAAAGGATTACTCTTTTGCACACGACGGCCGCAATAGGACCTTCGTCGGATGCGTCGCCGCTCCATTTCCATCGCTTTGACGGAAGCGTCCAGATCGGCTACTGTTTTCCGTCCACCCGGAGAGGTGGCAGAGTGGTTGAATGCGCCGGTTTCGAAAACCGGTCTGCCCGCAAGGGTAGCGGGAGTTCGAATCTCCCCCTCTCCGTTTCCTGATTTCACGCGATGCAAGTGCTTTGGATTCCGCCGCATGCCGCGCGTAAATGGTCCTCGGAATCGCGGTTGGTGCAGTCATCACCCGTAGTCACGCGACCGCCGTCGTTGAAAGGGATGGGGCAGAGAAGGGGACGAGTTGAACTTCTCACCAGCGCAGCGTCTCCGCGGAGTTTGCCTCATGCGCTGCACCAGCCATCTTCGGCAGCAGTCGGCGCATTTAAGCCGGCGAGTTCTCTCTTCATCTTCAGCGACGGCGGCGAGCGAGCAGCGCCGGCATCGCCAGCACAAGTAATCCCAGGCTCGTTGGTTCCGGCACGAGCGTGATTTCACCCGTGGTGTAGAGCTTGGACGTGTCCCATGCGTACGGGCTTTGAATGTTGAACGTGCCGGTCGGCGTGACGCCTCTCCAGTCGAACACGTCGATCGTTCGGCCCAACTGACTGGCCACATCCACGTCGGTGGCGAAGTCGAGTTGCAACGTGCCGCCGAGCGCGACCGGAATGCCGGGGTCGAAGGAGATGGTGGAAACCCAGGCGTCGGCATCGAAGAGCATCTTCAATGTGCCGGTGGACTTGGCGGTGAAGTGCTGATCGACAACGATGGGAATCGGGCCCGTCGGTGACGGCGAAGCGGTCGGGTTGCCTTCGTAATTGCGGACGAGCAGCCACGCGCGAGCGACGAGATCAAGGCCGGCAATGTGTCCGTCGGGCCGAATCAGGTTGGTCGAAGGCGGCGGAAGCAGTCCCACCGCGCCGCGTGCGTCGGCCGCCGTAAGGATGGCATTGGTTAGATCGACCTGCTCGAAATTGCTGTTGACTAGATTGGCGTGACTGAAATTCGTTCCCGTCATGTCAGTCCCATTCAAACCGCGGCCCACCAGCGCAAGCGTGAGATCGGCCTCGGTGAAATCGGAATTGGCGAGCGGCGTGGCAGAGAAGCCAGCGCCGGTAAGGTTCGAATGACTGAAATTGCAATTGTTCCAGAACCCATTGAACAATGCGCCGGCGAGGTTTTGTCCCGTCAAGTTCGTCCCGTTAAACAAGCCGGCCAGTCTGATCCCGCGCAAGTCGCGGACCTGGTAGCTACCCGTGGAGTAAAGCTGAGCCGGGGTGAAACCGTAGGGCAGGTCCGCCCCGCGCACGGTCGCGCCAGTGAAGTTCGCATTCGTTACCGTGGAGGCGGACAGGCTCGCGTTCGTAAGGTCTTGGTTCGCGAAGTTCCACTGCGTCGAATCGCCGGATAGCACAATGTTGGTCAAGTCGTGGTTCTGGTAGCTGGCTGTGGAATAGAGTTGTGTGGCGGTGAAACCGATGGGCAGGATCGCTTCGTGGATGTCGGCGCCGGTGAAGTTGGCTCCCGTTACCGTCGCAGTGAGCATGTAAGCCTGGAGCTTGGTCTGGCTAAGGTTCGCATTGGTCAGGTTCGCGCCGCCGAAATCTGCGGCAAATGCATCGGCGCCAGTGAGGTTCGCCCCGGCAAGGTTGGCCCCTTCCAACGATGTTCCGACGAGCTTCGCTTGAGTGAGGAGAGCATTCTTCAAGCTGCAACCGAGCAAGCTGGCGGTCGTGAGGTTCTGATTGGAAAGATCGATCCCGTCGAGCCCGCAGTACGCCAGCCCCACTCCCGTGAGATCGTGGGCCTGGTAGCTGGACGTGGACGCCAGCTGCGCGACACTGATTCCGGTCCCGGCGCCGCTGCCCGGATAGAGCTGGGCGGCCAAGTTTGCGCCGCGTATCTCGGCGGCGGTGAAATTGACGTTCGTCAGCGTCGCGCCGCCAAGGTTCGCGTTTGTGAGATCGGCCTGACTGAGGTTCACGCTCATCAGGTTTGACCCGTCTTCCCCGATGAATTCACCATCGTAATCGCTGTAAATTCCAACGGCCGAAAGGTCGAAATCGATCATGTATGCCTTGATGAGGTTGCGGTTGGAAAGATCCGTGGCCTGCGCGACGTTCGCGCCCGCGCCGTCGGGACAGAGGGTTGTGCTCTCCTGCTTGCCTCGCGTCGGATCAGCGGGGTTGACGTACTCCCATTGGTAGATGTCGGCTCGCGCGATTCCCGCGGAAGCCGCGAAGCTGGTCGAGAGCGCGAGAGTCCAGGTGATGGCGGCGGGCGAAGGACGATATGGGCGCTTCATGATTGAGCCTCCTGAGAACACGGAAAATCACTGATGCATCCTGTTGGGATGGCGGCCGCACGAACCTTCCGCCGCTGGAGGCAATGCGTCGTCGGCAGCCGGGTCGCGCAAGTTTTTTCAGCCGGTGAGCGACAGGTGTGTTTAGGTGCCGATTAGAGAGCAGCTTCGCGATCCAGGGTTCGCGCCGGGAGCGACCAGAGCCATTCGGCATCCGCAGCGCGCGGGTTTTTTAATTCCGTTTGCCGTGGCGTGGTCGTGGAGTCCTTCAAGGATTATTCTGCTTTGTGGCGGACGTGCTTGGTGCGCTGTGAGCGGTGGACGATCCGACACTGGATTCCGCGTCAGCGATGTCTCCGAGCGCATCTCGCACCTCGCGAAGCAGCACCTGGATTTCCGCCCAGTCGGGCGCAGGTATCGCCACCGGGTGAGCCGCATTCCCGCTCGCCTCATTGATCAGTCGCATTGCCGTCTTCCAATCCTCGCGCGCGTCAGCGTCTTGATGCAGGCGATGGTGCGCCAACGCCAGCACCAGCCAGTTCAACGCCTTCGCGCCCCCTTCCCACGACTGCGCATTGGATCGCCGAAGCACCTCGATCGCTTTGTCAAAGTCGCCGGCCCGATAGTACGCCAGGCCCGCGACGTGGAGCGACCAGGCGTACTGCTCCTTCGCCAGAAGAATTTCAGCCGCCTTCTGCAGTCGCGTGGAACCGAGCATTGAATCCGCGCGCAGCGCACAGGTCCGCGCCACAACGAACACGTCGTATCCATCGACGGCGGCGCCTTCGGGGGGCACGATGCGCTGGCACAACTGGCGGTAGCCTTCGACGTCACCGACCATCAAGTCCACGCAGGCGTGCTCGAACCATCGACCTTTGTCGCCCGAGTTCGCCCAGTCCTGCAAAGCGGCGTACTCGCGGTGCGCGTCTTCCCATCGGTTGGAAAGGATGTCTTCCCTGCCGCGTGCGACCGCGACGTGAACGTCTTCGACGCGGAGAAGGCTTGCCGCTTCGATCAGCATGTGCCGCAGAACAGCGCTGTGCATGTACGGACGATCGACCAGGGCCACGCCGCGGTCGTAGTGCTCGCGGCCCTGCTCCAGACTCCCCAGGTGGGCCTCGGCGATGGCCAGCGAGAAGCGCACCGACGGATCGTCACCCGAGCCGAACTGCACCGACTTCTCCAGCGCCGCCGCCGCGTCGGACCAGCTGGCGCCGTGCTGGAACTCGGTGCCGATGACCTTCCAGTAAGCCCCGCTTCGCCGACCGGCATCCGCTAAAGCGCGCAGCGCCGTGATCGCCCGTTCCTGACCCCCGCGCTCCCGCTCGAGCATAGCGATGCTCTCGTACGCTAGCGGTTTTTCTGGCTCGAGGCGGATGACCTCTTTGAATAACGAGATGGCGGCCTCGTAGTCGCGCCGCTGGTTGAAGATGACCCAGCCGAGGTTGAACATGGCGACCGGGTAGTCCGGCTTCAACCGCAGCGCCTCGCGGTACGCCGCCTCCGCCTCCTGCAGCTCGCGCTCGGCCGCGAGCGCGTACCCGAGGGAAAAGTAGATGCCCGGGCTGTGCGGCCGCACTGCAGCGGCGGCGGTGAGGTAGCGGATTTTTTCCTGGCGCGGCACCGGCGAGAGATGGTCCAGCGCCACCGCCAGCTCGTAGTTCGTCCAGAAGTCGTCCGGATGCTGCCATCGCGCGCGCCGCAGCAGCGACAGCCCCTTGTCCGGCGCGCCCAATGCCTCCAGGGATTTGCCCAGGCTCACGAGTGATGGCGGAGACATCGCGAGCAGTTGCTCCGACTCGGCCAACTCCGTCAATGCGGCGAGGTCCTGTCGCCGCCATGCCGCCCGAACGCGGCTTCGCAGCGGATCGGGATCGGTCGCCGTCGCGACGTCGGCCAGATGCTCCCACCCGGGCATGCCCAGCAAGTGTCGCACGTAGGCCCAGTCGTCCAGCGCCGCTGCCAGCTCGGCGGCGACGGCGCGTTCGCCCAGGCGCGCGCCTGCCGTCTTCGCGTCCATCTGCTCGATTGGCTTTCCAAGCAGGTCCTGGAATTCCCTGGCGTAGAGTGGATCCGAGCTTTTCATGTCGAAGCTCTGCTGCGGGGTGACCTCGCTTCGGGCAAGGCGAATCTCCTCGAACCGCGCGACGATGCGGAGCTCTTCCTGGAGTTCGGCGACCTGCCGGCGCAGGTCGTCATTGACACTGCCCGCGGAGATCAGCCCCTGGGCGCGTTGCACGGAGGCAAGCGCTTCGGGCCAGTTGCGGGAGCCGGAGAAAGTCGCTGCTTCATGTAGGGCGGTTTGTACATCACGTTCGACCGCGAGGCGCTTGGCGGCGCGGTCGCGAACGTTCCAGCCGATGCCGCCGGCGACGACGAGAATAAGCACTGCCGCCACCGTTGCGACTCCAACGCCCGCTCGATGCCGGTGGACGAACTTGGAGACGCGGTATGCGACGGACGGCGGGCACGCGAGCACCGGCTCGTCGTTGAGATAGCGGTGAACGTCCGCCGCGAAGCCATTCGCGGTCTCGTAACGGCGCGACCGATCCTTCTCCAGCGCCTTCATGACGATCCAGTCCAGCTCGCCTTTCACGGCCGCGCCGAGACTTCCCGGCTCCAGCCCACGATGTGCGGCGATGGCGGGCAGTTCCGCGCTCGTGGTCAGCCGAGCACTCGGGCGCGGCGGCTCCTCCTCGCGAACCGCCCGCAGCACCTCCAGCAGCGCGACCTCACGAACCCGTTTGCTTTCCAGGGGCGTCGTCCCCGTCAGCAGCTCATAAAGCAGCACGCCCAGCGAGTAAATGTCGCTGCGCGTATCGACGTCGAGTTGATTGAGCTCCGCCTGTTCCGGGGACATGTACTGTGGCGTGCCGATCACGTCTCCGAAGCCGGTGAACATGGTTGCATCGGTGAGCCGCTGTCCGGTTGCTTTCGCCACGCCGAAGTCGATCACCTTGGGCACCGGCTTGCCGTCGTACCGCGCGATCAGCACGTTCGTCGGCTTGATGTCGCGATGAATGATCCCCTTCTGGTGCGCATGCTGCACCGCAAGACAGACTTGCACGAACAGCTCGACGCGCTGCCGCGGCGTGAGGCGGTGCTCGTCACAGTACTTCGTGATCGGCACGCCTTTGACCAGTTCCATGACGAAGTAAGGTCGGCCCGCCTCCGTCACGCCGGCATCGAAAACCTTGGCGATGTTCGGGTGGTCCATGAGCGCCAGCGCTTGCCGCTCGGCCTCGAAGCGGGCAACCACCTGCTTGCTGTCCATTCCGGCTTTAATAATTTTGAGCGCGACCCTGCGCTGAACAGGCTTGGTCTGCTCGGCCATGTAGACGACGCCATAGCCCCCCTCGCCAATGGGCTCCAGCAGCTTATAGGGGCCGATGCTGCTGCCCGGTTCTGCGAAGGCGGCTGCTGCCTGTACAGCGGAGGCGAGGAATGCCGGGGCGCCGGAATCGACGAGACAGGTGTTTTGCCGATCGTGGTCAACCAACAGGCGCTCGACGCGGAGGCGCAACTCGGAATCGGCACCACATGCGCTGTGGAGATACTCAGCCCTCTGGGCTGGGGTTTCCTTCTGTATCGCTTCGATAAATATATCGCGTTCCAGCATTGCGTACGCTCATGCGCGAATCCGGCGCATTCAATGCGCCTTTCTGCCGGGCGACGCGCAACAGGTCAGCAATTTTTACGTTCCGTCCAGTTCCCGCTGGAGCCACACCCGTGCGAACGACCAGATGAGATCAGCCTTACGCGGCGAAACTCCCAACACTTGCGCGGCCTGAGGGATCGTTAACCCCGCGAAATAACGAAGCTTGACCAGCTCCGCTGCCTGAGGGTCCTGCTGGGCGAGACGCGTCAGGGCATCGTCCAACTCCAGGAGATGATCACACATCGACGGCGACTCGTCCCCGACCTTTACTTGTGCCACGTCGTTCAGATCGACGCGTTTTCGGTCCCCGCCATGCTTTTCGCGCTTCTTTCGGCGCGCATTATCAATGAGTATCCGCCGCATCGCCTCGGCAGCGGCGGCAAAGAAGTGCCCCCGACTGTCCCAATCCTGCACGGGATCGACATCGACCAGACGAATATATGCCTCATGCACCAGCGCCGTTGGTTGCAGTGTCTGCCCGGGCTTCTCTTCGGCGAGACGATGTCCGGCGAGCTTGCGCAGCTCGGTATAGACCAGCGGCAACAGCGCTTCTGCCGCGTGCGCGTCACCCCGCTGCATTGCAGACAGAATCTGTGTCACGTCGGCCATGCGATTTATTGTAAATCTTTGCGTGGGATCCGTCATCGTCGAACAGTGGACGAGCGACGCCGCGTTTTCAGCCACGCCAACCGGAAAAGTTCTAACCGTGTCCCCTGTTCTCCGGTCCGAATACAAAAACCCTCGCTTCGTGCGAGGGTTTCTTCGTTTGCGAAAGTGTTGGTGGCTTCGGATCACGCGATGTCGAAGCGATCGAGGTTCATCACCTTGTTCCACGCGGCGACGAAGTCGTGGACGAACTTCTTTTGGCCGTCGGCGCTGGCGTAGACTTCGGCGAGGGCTCGCAGCCGGGCATCGGCGCCGAAAACGAGGTCGACTCGTGTGGCCGTCCACTTGATGGCGCCCGTGCTTCGGTCGCGGCCTTCGAAGCGATCCGTATCGCCGGCGACTGGCCTCCACTCCGTGGCCATGTCGAGCAGGTTGACGAAGAAGTCGTTGGTCAGCTTGCCGGGCGTCTTGGTGAAGACGCCGTTTTGGGATTGGCCTTCGTTGGCGTTGAGGACGCGCAGTCCGCCGACGAGAACGGTCATTTCGGGGGCGGTGAGTGTCAGAAGTTGGGCCTTGTCGATCAGCAGCTGCTCGGCAGGGATGATGAACTTCTGCTCCTGGTAATTGCGAAAACCGTCAGCAACCGGTTCGAGCGGAGCGAATGAATCCACGTCGGTCTGCGCCTGTGTCGCATCCATGCGCCCGCCCTTGAACGGCACCGTGACGTCGACACCGGCGTCCTTCGCGGCCTGTTCGACGGCGGCGTTGCCGGCGAGGACGATCAGATCCGCGAGCGAAATCTTCTTTCCGCCATTTGCGCCTCCGTTGAATTCTTTTTGAATCCCTTCAAGCGATTTGAGCACCTTTTGAAGCTGTGCCGGTTGATTGACGGCCCAGTCCTTCTGCGGTGCAAGCCGAATGCGTGCACCGTTGGCGCCGCCGCGCTTATCCGATCCGCGGAAGGTGGACGCGGAAGCCCACGCGGTCGCAATGAGTTGTGGAATCGTTAATCCCGATGCCAGCACCTTTTTCTTCAGCGCCGCCGCGTCGACATCGTCGATCAGCTTATGATCGACCGCGGGAATCGGATCCTGCCAGATGAGTTCTTCCTTCGGCACTTCCGGCCCGAGATATCGCGCTATCGGACCCATGTCGCGATGCGTGAGCTTGAACCACGCGCGAGCGAACGCATCGGCAAACTGTTCCGGGTTCGCGAGGAAGCGCCGGCAGATCTTTTCGTAAATCGGATCGACGCGCAGCGCGATGTCAGTTGTGAGCATCGTCGGGACGCGCTTCTTCGACGGATCGAACGGATCGGGAATGATCGCGGGCGCACCCTTGGCGACAAATTGATGCGCGCCCGCCGGGCTGCGCGTCAGCTCCCATTCAAACTTGAACAGGTTCTCGAGGTAATTGATGCTCCACTTCGTCGGCGTGGCCGTCCACGTAACTTCCAGGCCGCTCGTAATCGTGTCCGGGCCTTTGCCGCTGCCGAAGCTGTTGTGCCAGCCGAGTCCTTGGGCTTCGATGCCCGCGCCTTCCGGCTCGGGCGCGACGTTCGTCGTCGGCGCCGCGCCGTGCGTCTTGCCGAACGAATGTCCGCCGGCGATGAGCGCAACGGTTTCTTCATCGTTCATCGCCATGCGCCCGAATGTTTCGCGAATATCATGGGCGGCCTTGGCGGGGTCGGGCGTGCCGTCGGGGCCTTCGGGATTGACGTAGATGAGACCCATGTGCGCCGCGGCCAATGGCTTTTCCAGTGTGCGCGTGTGGGTGGGCGATTGCGGGTCGTCATCGGACTGCACCACACCGGTACCGATGCCCTCGACGCCCGGGGATCCGTTCGCGTAACGCACATCGGCGGCGAGCCACTTGGTTTCCGAGCCCCAATACACGTCCTCGTCCGGCTCCCAGGTATCCGCACGTCCGCCGCCGAAGCCGAAGGTCTTAAACCCCATCGTCTCGAGCGCGACATTGCCCGTGAGGATCATCAGATCCGCCCAGGAAATCTTTCGGCCGTACTTCTGCTTAATGGGCCACAGGAGACGGCGCGCCTTGTCGAGGCTGACGTTGTCGGGCCAACTATTGAGCGGCGCGAATCGCTGCTGACCTCGTCCCCCACCGCCGCGGCCGTCGCCGGTGCGATATGTGCCGGCGCTGTGCCACGCCATGCGAATGAACAGCGGGCCGTAATGTCCAAAATCCGCCGGCCACCACTCCTGCGAATCGGTCATCAGCTTTGCGAGGTCCTTCTTCAGCGCCGCATAGTCGAGGCTTTGAAATTCCTTCGCGTAGTGGAAATCCTCGCCCATCGGGTTGGATTTGTTTGAATGTTGATGGAGCAGTTCGAGCCGCAATTGCTTCGGCCACCAGTCGCGATTGGTCATGCCGGCGGTGATCGATTTGCCTTGGTCGAACGGACATTTGGTTTCAGTGGACATCTGTCTTCTCCTGTGTGCCGATCCCCGCGCAACTTCCTCGTCACGCCCCAGCCGATGCCGATGTTATGCTCACATGGACGCGCACGATCAATGATATTTTCACCGACGTTCCGCACAACCGGAAACTGTTGCATGCATTACTCGCAATAGCTTGCCACGTTACGAAGGTTGAATTCGGGAAACACCGGTCAGGATGAGTAATGTTCGCGGGCCGGTTTCCGGACAATGCTCTCCGTCACCACGTGCGTCGATCAAGTTGAGCCTTAACACTCGCGAATCCGCGATGTGGTATGCTCGGACCCGTGGAGTTCTACATCCACGAACTCGATCGCAGCGTTGTCATCCTCAGCGCCGACGGCGGACTGAACTCTGACACCGCCGTCGAATTCGTGAAACAGCTCGAAACGCTCGTCGAATCCGGCGTCAAGGAGATCATCGTCGACTGCACGCAGCTCGAATACATCTCGAGCTACGGCATCGGCACCCTCGTTCGCCTGCACACGAAGCTCGCACGCCAGGGAGGAGACGTCAAAATCGCCGCGCCGAAGAGCATGGTGCTCAACACGCTCACGATGATGGGGCTGGGAAAACTCTTCCAGATCTACCCCGACGTCAACCGCGCACGGCTCGCTTTTCGCAAGAACGAGCCAAACTGAGCCTTGCAAGGCATGCGGAGCAAACTATCCTCGTGCAAGCTCATGTTTTACCGGGGGCAATTTGCTGTACCCGCAGTTAACGATCGAACAACTGGAGCGCCGCACATTACTCGCAAGCATCGCCTGGGACGGGGGCGGCGATGGCACGAGTTGGAGCGACAAGCTGAACTGGTCCGGCGACGTTGTTCCGACCCAGAATGATGATGTCACGATTTCCGTCGCGAGCGCAAATCCAACGATCCGCGTGAGCACCCAAGCTTCGGTGCGAACGCTCGTCACATCAGAGAATATCCTGCTCGCGGACACGCTAGAGGTGTTCGGTAGCGTCACGCTTCAGAACGCAACCGTGACGGCCGGTGACGCAACAAACAAGACCTCGGGCGTATTGCTCTTTACCGGATCACTGACACCCTCCCTGGGCGGAACTGGTGAAGTCGACCTGGTTACGAACAGCTCTGCCGTGATGGTGGATAACTGGCAGAGCACACCGACGCTGACGATTGAAAGTGGAATCAACATACAAGCCACTGCCGTGGGCACCACATTGGTGCGGCCGGTGTTCCTGGGTACTGGCGCGGTTGTGAACCACGGTAGCATCGAAGCATCGGGTTCCGGCGCATTTTTGAATGTGGGTGGCACCGCCAACAGCAGCGGGGACAAGGTCACCTTCACGAACGACGGCACGTTGACATCCACGAGCGGCGCGACGCTTGAAGTCGCGGGGACGTGGAGCAGTACGACATCTCTCCTGGTCGATGATGCGAACCTGTGGCTACAAGGGACCTATTCGCCCGCGATTGTTTCATCGATCGTTCGAACAGGCACAACCGGAACCACTCGGCTGGACGGCACGCTCGATCTCTCGACTGCGTCGATCACATTGTCGGCCACGACCGGCTCGGTGATCTTGAATTCAAACGGATATCTCTTCGGCCCCGGGAGCGTAACGACCACCGACGGCACGAAGTTGATCTGCGACGGCGGCACCATCAAGGACGCCACGATCAACGGCGACATAGTGCTTGAGCAGTCCAAAACCACGGTGCGCGGCGGCTTCGTCTTGAACGGCACGATGACCGGCACCGGCGGAGCGCTCATTCCTGAGAGCGGGTGGACCTGCATCGTTACGGCGCGGGACGGCTCTCGTCTCTCGAACGTGAAAATCACCGGTACCCTTCTCGTCCCGGACGACGGCGCAACGGTTACGCTGGACACGCTGTTCTTCGGAACGCTGGAGCTTAAAGGTCGCGGGGCGAAAGCGATCGCTTTGGGCTCACAAATCTGGACTTCTGGTTCTGGCCTTCTCTTCGACAGTCCCACGACATCGTCGTTGCTGCTGAAAAGCACGGACGAAAACACACCCGCGACATTGAGTTTTTACGGAACGGTCAGTGGCGGTGGTGGCGAGATAATCGATGACCCGCAGACGCCGGCGACGACGACGTTCGACAACCACGGCACGGTCTCCGCGAGTATTTCAGGTGGAGAAGTGCGCCTTGCACCAGACACGCTCTCGAACAACGGCACCATGCTGGCAACGAGCGGCGGAACGTTGAAGCTCGACACCGTCCCAACCAATTATTCATCGCAAGACGGAACACTGACGGGCGGAACATGGAAGGCAGACGCCGCATCGACCCTCGTGCTGCCGGCATCGGTCAGCATTTTGACGAATGCCGCGACCCTCGGTCTTTCCGGAGTTGGATCTTCCATCCCCGCAATCACGTCGATGACGCTCAACGCAGGAACGCTGACCCTTGCCGCCGGCGCAGTGCTTTCGCTGCAGGGCGATTTCGCGCAATCCTCCACCGGCACGTTAGTGATTCCGATCAGCGGCACGACCACCAACGACTTCGGCCGAATTCTCGCCGCCGGAAATGTGACCTTGGACGGCACCGTCGTACCGCAGCCCGTCCTGATCTACGATCCTCCATCGACCGCGAAGTTCGATATCGTCACCGGCAGCAGCTTGTCAGGTCAGTTCTCATCCGTCACGCAGCCAGGATCGCCACAGCGCCGATACTTCGTCACCTATTCCACCACTACGGCGACGCTCGGCGTGAGCGCGCAGACTCCATCGGTGAGCCTGCTCAAAGCGGACGACACCGGCACGTCGAGTAGCGATGGGATCACGAATAAGTCGCAACCCACTTTTGCTGGAAACGGGAAGGACGCGACGACCGTCAAGGTGTTCATCGATGGCGCGCTCGCGGGCTCCGCCAGCGTCACCAACGGATCGTACAGCTTCAAGCCCGCGACACCGTTGTCAGAAGGCCAGCATGTGATCACCGCAACGGGCGTCGATAGCGACGGCGACGAAGGTTTTTCATCAGCCGCCCTCACGGTGACCATCGACACCACCGCACCGTCGAGCAGCAGCGTTATCTTTGATCCGAACTCGACGTCCCCCGTGCACGCGCTGAAATTCAAGTTCTCGGAAAATGTCATCGGCACGTTTACGACGAGTGACATTTCGCTGACGAACACGACCACCGGAACCTCGGTGCCGACATCGTCGATGCAATTTGTCACCTGGCTGACCGACAAAGTCACCGGTGTGTTCCGCTTTCCCGGCTACACCGGTGGCGTATTGCCGGATGGCTGGTATGAGGGAACCGTTGCTGCAGGGAAGTATTCTGATTTGGCCGGCAACGCGTCGACCGCCGACATCAACTTCAGCTTCTTCGTGCTCGGCGGTGATGCCGATCGAAATCAGAAAGTCGACATCCTCGATTTCAACATTCTGGCGGCGAATTTCGGCAAGTCCGGAATGACCTTCAGCCAGGGCGACTTCGACTATTCGGGAAATGTGACGATTACGGATTTCAACATTCTCGCGGCGAACTTCGGCAAACACGTCGATCCGCCGATGAATCAGACGCAGGCGAATCGGAGGACGTTGTCATTGGCGTCAACTCCGATAACCGCGGCCACGTCGAGCCCTCCGACGAACACCCTTTTGCAGGATGCCGATCTCGCGCATAAAGTTCCAAGCCACCGGCGGACACTTGTTGATGTATTGTGAAAGTTGCAGACTTCAGTAACCTAAACGCGAGCTTCCGCTTCTCGCAGTATTTAGTCTAATCGAACCCTCGAACCTGGGGCGATGGGCATGAACTCCGTCGTGTCGGACAAGCCATACGTCCCGGTCCCGCCCTACCACGGCACGCTCTGGCCGCGGGCGATCAACCTTTACATTCCGCGCTATCTACATCGCCGCTACGGGACTTCGAAGATCGAAATCACCGGCGATGAGAAACTCCGCGCGTCGATCGACGCGGGTCATGGCGTGCTCATCACGCCAAACCATTCGCGCGATGAAGATCCGTTCATCATCTCCGCGCTCGCGAAGAAAATCGGCAAGCCGTTCTTCGTCGTCGCCAGCGCCCACCTCTTCATGCACAACAAGCTGCAGGCGTTCGTCCTGCGGCGCGCCGGCGCCTTTTCGATTTATCGGGAAGGGATGGACAAGCAGGCGGTGCAGACGTCGATCGAGATTCTCGAAACCGCCGAGCGTCCGCTGGTGATTTTCCCCGAGGGCCACATCTCGCGCACGAATGACCGCCTCACACCGATGCTCGAAGGCACCGCCCTGATTGCCCGACAGGCCGCCAAGAAACGCGCGAAGGAAAACAAAAAAGTCGTCGTGCATCCCGTCGCGCTGCGCTACTCGTTTCCATATGACATCGATGCCGTCGTCGCGCGAAGCCTCGACGAAATCGAACAACGCCTCACCTGGCGACCGAGCCGCGAGTTGCCGCTCTACGAACGCTTCCAGAAGGTCGGCGCCGGATTACTTGCGCTGAAAGAACTCCAATACCTCGGCCATACGCAGGACGGCACGATCGCGGAGCGCATCCCCAAACTTTACGACGCGATCCTCAAACCGCTCGAAGCCGAGTGGACCAACAACAACAGCGACGGCCATGTCGTCGCGCGCGTGAAGCGACTCCGCGCCGCCATTCTCCCCGACATGATCAAAGGCGATCTCGACGAAGCCGAGAAGGCCCGCCGATGGCGCCAGCTCGAAGACGCCGACGTCGCCCAGCAACTCTACCACTATCCGCCGAACTACATCGGTGACAGCACCGCCAAAGCGCGAATGGTCGAAACCGTCGAACGATTCGAAGAAGATCTGACGGGAAAAGTGACGGTGCATGGCCGCGTCGACGCCAAAATCACCGTCGGCGATGCGATCGAAGTGAGCATGGGCAGAGAAGCGCGCGGCGAAGCCGACCCGCTCATCACCACAATTGAAAGACAGCTTCGCGCGATGCTTGGGATCGATTCGACAACTGCCATGTAGCACGGGTTTTCAACCCGTGCAGTTCGTTCAGTAAAAAGAATGCTTGTCCACGAAGGACACGAAGGAACACGAAGTCGACCGCATGCCTTCATTCGTGTCCCTTCGTGTCCTTCGTGGAAAATCCCTCGTCGTCGAACGGAGATACGCTTGGTAACTGACTCAATGCGAGCCCGCTTCGCACATGCACTCGCCGCTCCCCAGCCTGGAACAGCTCTATACGGGCTTGTGATCGCGCTGAAAGCACAGGGCGTAGCGCAAGTGACGATCATGTTGCTTTTCATGGAGCATCAGCTTCAAACCGAAGCGGACGACCCCAATTACGATGCCATCGTGGACATGATGGATCTGATCCAAAGCGGTCCATGGGCGAAGGGACATGGTCTATTCGAGACCGAGGTGACCGCAGAGCAGATCCGACGTGCGCAGGACCACCAATCATGACCGTCGCCTTCGCCATCGCCCCCTGGCCCGTGATCGCCGTCCGCGTCGCCTTCGTCATCATCGGCATCGTCGCATGGTTCGTCACGCAGGGCCTCCTCGCCAAGCGTGTCCCCAAAGTCGCCGTCGAAGTTCCGCTGACCGACGGCATTCATGTCCTCACCGCCCGCATCCATCACCGCTATTTCACGAACGAACGCGCCGGCAATCGTCTGCTCATCGCATCATCCCTCGTGATCGACCTGCTCGGCGCGTACTTACTCGGATCTGCTATTTTCGGACAATCGATCCGCCCCTACGTCGGCCTCGTCCTCCTCTTCGCCCTGAGGCAGATTTGCCAAATGCTCTGCCCCCTCCCAGCCCCCAGCGGAATGGTCTGGCGCTACCCCGGCGTCCCCGCGATCCTCGTCACCTACGGCACCGCCAACGACCTCTTTTTCAGCGGACACACCGCAATCGCCGTCTACGGTGCTGCTACGTTGGCCGGCCACTGGGGCACATGGGGACTCGCGCTCGGATTAGCGATCGCGTTTTTCGAAGCGATCACCGTCCTCGTCCTCCGCGCGCATTACACGATGGATGTCTTTACCGGCATCGTGTGTGCGATGTGGGTCTATTCGCTCAGCGCGAAGCTCGGCCCCTGGGTGGATGGCGTGATTCGGCATTTGGTGGGATAGGGCTTTAACAACTCCATCACGGCGATGAAGCCCCGACATTCGAAGCGGGCGACAGAGACGCACACGCGATCGACGAGGCATTGATCGACTGTAGAGCAGATAGCAGATTTTGCAGAGTCTCTCCTTCATGAAGCACGCGCATCGCGATCTGCGGCGTGATCGCGGTTCGTTCTTCCTCCTGCGAACCGGCCTGTTATACTCCTCGCCAACACGCACCGACGTTTTGGGTGGATCTGCTGGTTCCTTTCGCGAGGAGGTCCCGAAGTCCCTCAAGCTGTCGCTCGCCGGCATCGTCGTGCTGTCCCTGTCTTGGGTTGCGTTCAGCGCTGAGTCCAAAGAGGCTGACGTGAAAGACACCGACGCGATCCAAGGCACGTGGGTCCCGGCGACAGCCGAGTTGGGCGGGCAGAAGTTTCCCGATGACGTGCGCAAGACAATCAAGCTCGTGATCAAGGATGACCAGTACACCGTGACCGTCGGCGAACAGGGAGACGACAAGGGCACGATCAAGCTCGACGATTCCGCGACGCCCAAGACGCTCGACATCACCGGCACTGAAGGGCCGAACAAGGGCAAGACATTCCTCTGCATCTACGAGCTGAAGCACGATAAGACCAGCGGCGACACCTGGCGGATCTGTTACGACCTCAGCGGAAAGGCGCGCCCAACAGAATTTAAGACCGCGCCGAACACGAAGCTCTATCTCGTGGCGTACGCGCGCGAGAAAAAGTGATCGCGGGTCTGATCGGCGCGATTCGATCGATTCCTTACGAGCCTGTTACCCACAGCGATTCAGGCACGCCGTAGGTTTGCGTCACATATCGCTTGGCGGCATCTCGGGTGGCGTGTTGCGTGCCTTCGGCGAGCGAGCCGTCATCTGAGACGACGGAGAGTTGATACCCAAATTCGTTGGGCTCGATCGTCAGGTTCAGGTTCACGTTGCCTCGGCCATGGGGTGACGCGTTGAAACCGCGAACGCGGCTGATGGGACCAAACGGAATCGGGCGATTCTCACTCCGAGGGGTGGAGGACACTCGAACGGCGGCGTAAATCAATGCAATGATCGGAAATCCAATCAATCCGTATAATCCGGTCTCGATGTGGCTCTGCGTGACGAGCGCGAGCAGCAACATCACCAGCCACATGGTGCCATACGCCGCTGCGAAATGCCCGTAAAACCGCCCCATGGTCAGTGGTTGTACTCGATCGCGCGATTGCGACACAGTCGGCGACGCAATGTTTTGTAGGGTGCGCTTTAGCGCACCGGTTATTCATCCAGCGTGCGAAGAAATAAGTGATGCGCTAAAGGGCACGCTACGAAAGCTTAGGCGACGCGACGTTTTTCATTTGGCGGAGGAACTTCGAATAGAGCGTCGGATTGAGGGCCTGCTTCGCGTGACCGAAGGCGCGGAAGCTTGGCCAGACTTTGCGCACCGCCTCAACATCTAGCGGCTCGAATGTGCGAATCGATTTGGGGTCGATCGCGATTTCGCCGGCGTTTCCGCGGATGGGTTTCTCGTATTTCTCGTCGCGCAAAAAGACGGCCGACGCGATGATGCGGGCTTTGAATTGGAAGAGGATCAGCGTGCCGGGATCGGCGTTCAGGCCCGACGACCCGTAGTGCCAGCGGCCTTTCATTGTATTGGGCAGACGACGCAGGAAGAGGTTCCGCTGCACGTCTTCGATGCTGCGTCCGCGGAAGCCTTTGATCTTATCGCTCATCGGCCAGATACGGATGGCGGGGACGCCGCGGGGCATTTTTGCTTATCTCCGTTATAGGTAATGCGTGCGGTTCTGCGTGTAGCGGGCGACCTTGCTCGCCGTTTCACAAATCGAGTTGTTACAGTCTTCGCTCGCAATCAAACGGCGAGCAAGCTCGCCGACTACACGCGGAAAGATCCGCGTGCTTTGTCCTCTCGCATCTGATGACGTAGCGACGTTTTAGCCGTACTGCAATCTCATCGCAGAAATCGCACGCGACCGGTTTTCAATCCGTAGATCGCGCCCACGAGTTTGATGCGGCCTTCCTTCAGGCGGGCTTTGCCTTCGGGCGAATCGTAGATCCGCTTCATCGTGTATCGCACGTTCGCCTCAACCGCTTGTGCGAGCAACTTCGCCGTCTCAAGCTTTGGATCAAGCCTGTCGAGCGCGGGCGTGATATTTTTGACGAGCTTCGCGATGCGGGATTTGTGCTTCGCGCCTTCGAACCGCGTGGCCAGCGCCGCGCTCACCGCGCCACAGGCTTCGTGGCCAAGCACAACAAACAGCGGCGTTTGCAGATGAACTCCGGCATACTGCATGCTACCGGCAACTTCCGGCGCGAGCGTGTTTCCCGCGACGCGAATCACGAAGAGCTCGCCGAAGCTCGCATCGAAGAGCAGCTCCGGCGGAACGCGCGAATCGCTGCAGCCGAGGATCGTCGCATACGGCCGCTGCGCCCGCGCCAGCTCCGCGAGCACTTCCTTCTGCATCGTCGGAAACCGCGCCGCGCCGCGAAGGAAACGCTTGTTCCCTTGGATCAAGCGGGTTAGCGCCTCGTTAGCGGTGATGCCCGGTCTCATGTCATGTGCGGAATCCATACCGCAGTGAAGTCTAACAATTGGAGTTCTCGTGAGCACGAATCTGCTGCGTGTAACCACCCTTCGCCCCGCGGCATCTCAAGTGTACGTGGATCAGTTCAGCTCAAAGTTGTTCCGGCGCCGCGCGGATGCGTGCGCGATTGGATTGCTGCCCCTTCGAATGGTGATCGGCTATGGTTTTTTGGCACATGGCTTGGCCAAGTGGAATCGTGGGCCGGCGAACTTCGGCAAGCTCTTGCTTCAAATCGGCGTGCCGCTTCCAACTGCGACGGCGTGGGTCGTGACGATGCTGGAGATCGTCGGCGGGCTCGCGCTTCTCGCGGGCGTGCTTGTTGCGATCGTGAGCATTCCGCTGATCGTCAGCATGCTCGTCGCGATGTTCACGGTGCACCTGCGATACGGCTTCAGCGCGATCAACACGATCGGTCTGACGGCAAATGGTCCCGTCTTCGGTCCGCCGGGGATCGAAGTCAATCTGCTCTACATCGCGGGCATGATCGCGTTGGTCGTCGCTGGTCCGAGTGCGCTATCATTGGATCGGTGGCTGACGAAACGAGCCGGCGATGAATTTGTATGAGGCCCATCTACCCGTCGCGGACGTCGAACGCTCGCGGGAGTTTTACGAAGGCGTGGTCGGCTTGACGTTCGCGTATCGCGATCCGAAACGGGACATCGTTTTTCTCTACATCGGTGAGGATCGAGGCTCGATGCTCGGATTGTGGGGGCCGGAGACGGAGTACGGCGAATTCCATCGAATGCATTTCGCGATCGCGATGACGCTGGCGGAGCTGACTGCAGAGGCCGAGCGATTGAAGCAACTCAAGATCGCGACGCACGACTTCAACGGCAACGAGACGAGCGAGCCATCGGTCATCGGCTGGATGCCATCGGCGCAGTTGTACTTTCACGACCCGGACGGTCATCTGGTCGAGTTTATCGCGCTGCTCGACGATCCGCCGGACGCGAGCTTCATCGGCCCGCTGTCGCTATGGAAGCAGCGACATCCGACTTGATTGCCGACGCACACCACGGTGCAATACGTCGCGTGGGGCTTCCCTTCGAGCCAACGGATTCTTCTTTCAATCGCACGAATGCGCTCTATCTCGCGCACGCGGCGGATATCGCGTATCACCGCGCGCCGGCGCAAGCGGCGCAAGAGCGGCTCGGACTCGACGTGGTTGCGTTTCGGCACAAGCTCACGCGGACGCGCGGGTTTCTCGGCGTTTCCGACACGCACGCGGTGCTGTCGTTTCGCGGATCGGATCCGGTGACGCTGCAGACGTGGATCACCGATGCGGTCGTGCGCCTGGTGAAGCGAGACCACTATCACGGCCGCGTGCATCTGGGGTTCAGTGCGGCACTGAAGCACACGTGGTACAAGATCGAGCGGCTCTTGAAGCGAATTGAAGATGACAAGCCGCTGTTTCTCACGGGGCATTCGATGGGCGGCGCGCTGGCGGTGCTGACGGCGTGCCGGCTCGCGAAGCTCAATCGCCCCGCCGTCGCGACGTACACGTTCGGTTCGCCGCGTGTGGGTGATCCGAATTTCTGCGACGGATACGATCTGCCGACCTATCGCATCGTCAATCGGCTCGATCTCGTGCCGGAGATGCCGATGGCGTCGCTGAAGAGATTGCTTCCGGAAACGCCGCGATTCACCAATGGAAAAATATTCGACAAGCTCAAGGAGATGGCCGATCGCGTGCCGTGTTACGCGCATGTGAAGACGTTCGTCTACATCGATCGCGACGGCGCGATCATTGAGAACGCGGACATCGAGCCCTGGCACGTGCATGCGGTGGCGCGGGCAATCGCGACGCGCGGGAAAAGCTTCCACGAAGGAATTACCGACCATCTGATTTCGAACTACATCCGCGGACTCCAGGGGCAGGCTGAGAAGAAGCAGACCGGCGTGCGGCGGCGGATTCGCGTCGATTGAGTGACGTCGGGCGCGTCATCCTGAGCGAAGCGAAGCATCTCGATATCCGAGCGCGGCTTCCATCCCGAGATCCTTCGCTTCGCTCAGGATGACGACGATTCGATGCGTTTCGGAAGGGACTCCGCGAAAAACCGCAACCAGTTGCCGAAGAAGATCGCGTCGATATCGGCGTCGCTGTAACCTCTCTTCGCGAGGATCGGCTCGAGCTTGTGCAGATCGACGATCGATTTCAGATCGCGGGGAGTTTGCTCGGTGCCGAATCCACCGTCGAGATCGCTGCCGATGCCGACACGCCGTGTGTTACCGGCGAGCTGGCAGATGTGATCGATGTGATCAGCGACGTTGTCGATCGGCGTTTGCTCGGGCGTGGTCTGGCCGATGATCCAATCCGGTTGCAACATCCACGCATCGCAGGCCATGCCGATGACCGCATCGCGTTCGATCAGCCGCTGAATTTGCTCATTTGAAAACTGCCGGTCACCCGGCACGAGCGCGCGGCACATGTTGTGGCTGGCGTGAACGCGGCCGGAAAATCGGTCGAGCACTTCGTGAAATCCCGGCTCGGACGTGTGCGTGAGATCGACGATGACGCCGAGCGATTCGAACTCATGCAGGATCGCGCGTCCTTCTGACGTGAGCGGGCCTTCACCGCCGGTGCCCATCGCATAGGCGCTCGCACCATAGTGCGCAAGCCCGACGCAGCGCAACCCTTGCTCAAACCAATCGCCCGCCTGCGACGGATCGACAATCGGATCGGCGCCTTCCATCGCAATGATCACGCCCAGCGGCGACGTTTCCGGCGCGCTGGCCCACTGGGCCCAGTGCTCGCGAAGATCCTGGTTCGTACGAAGGATGCGCATCTGTTCCATTCGCTCGAGCAAGTGGTAATAAGCGAGTTGCCCGCGGCCGATACTGCTCGCAATCGTTTGATTGCGAAAGTCGAGGTCGCGGCGATTCGCCCCAGCGATAGGCAGAACATTCGGCTTGGCCCGCACGAGCACGGTTGCAAGGCACACGCCGATCTTCGCTCGCCGCATTTCCGGCAAGCAGACGGTTCCATGCCCGCGCGCGCGATGATCGGTCATGTGCGCTTCGCCCTGGTTCATCAATGCAAGCGGCTGTGTCAGATCGCGGTTCCATTGCAGCGCGTTCCACGCCAGATCGAGATGCGCGTCAAATATCGGTCGCAACGAATCTCCGTTGTTCAGGTCAAGCCAAGAATGCCCAGGCTGTCGCGATGGATCATCTTCTCGATCTCGCCGCTCTTCAACCGCGGAAGGTTCGTGCCTTCGAGCATGTTGTTGAGATTGCGAATGCCGGCAATCGAATCGTTCACGTTCGTGAAGGGATAGTCGGTGCCGAAGAGCACCTTGTTCCACACGCCATACTCCTGCACGAGCATCAGCGAGTGGTAAAGCTGAAACGGCCGATAGTGGAGCGCCGACACGTCGGCATAGACATTGGGATGCTTGCGAATCGTCGCGACGCACTCGCCTTCGTACGGATGGCCGAGGTGCGCCATGATGATCTTCACATCGGGGAACTTCATCGCGACGGCATCGATGTGCCGCGGAAGCGTGCATTCGAGCGGCGCTTGCGCGACGAACGTCGTGCCGGTGTGCAGCAGCACAGGGATTTGTTTTTCGGTCGCGTATTTCCAAAGCGGATCAAGTCGTTCGTCGTGAGGAAAGAACCCGGCGTACATCGGAAGCAGCTTGATTCCGCGGAGGCCGAGCGTTTCGTGCCCGTCGCGCATTTCGCGTTCCCAGCCGTCCTGCGTCGGGTCAACCGACAGAAAGCCCACCAGCGTGTCAGGATGTTTCGCGACGTAATCGGCAATATAGCGATCATCGATCCACAACTCGCTGCGGCGAGCCTTTCCGCCAAAGACGATCGTTTTTGTGTCGGGTGGGCAGGCGGCGCGATAATCTTCGTAGCGGACGGTCAAATCCAGTTCAACGCCCGCGCGAGCGCGAATCGCCTGGCGACGAAAGCTTTCCCCAAAGTTGAGCGGATATTCCCACGCGTGACTGTGAACGTCGATGATCATGCGGCGGACGATCTTAGCGGATTTCTGTCCGCTTCTGCGCGAATCGGCGATTTAATGTGCAAAGATCCGCCGCTGTGCGTCGGAGGAGGTCACGTAATGCCGGTGCTGACATCGACCACACCAACCAAGCTGTCCGGTGACTCCGTCGCGACGGACGGCGAATTGCTGTCGCGCTTCATCGCGGGGGACGCGCAAGCATTCACACAACTCGTCGCGCGGCACCTGAACTGGGTGCACTCGTCCGCCCGTCAGCAGGTGGCTGATCCACATTTGGCAGACGATGTCGCGCAGACGGTGTTTCTCATCCTGGCGCGAAAAGCGAGTGGACTGACGGGGCAAAATCATTTGAGTCCCTGGCTGTTTAAGGTCACGCGCTACACCTGCCTGCAGTTGCTGCGCGCGAACCGCCGGCGGGCGTATCACGAGCGAAAGGCGTCGGCGATGGCGGAGCAAATCACGGAAACCACCGGCAAAGCGGGGACACTCGAGTCGAATCCGCTGGTCGAAGAGATGATCGCGCGGCTGAACCAGCGCGACCGCGAAGCGCTGCTGCTGCGGTTCTATCAAGGGAAGAGTTTTCCGGATGTCGGCGCGGCGCTCGGGATATCGGAAGAGGCGGCGCGCAAGCGCGTGGCGCGTGCGGTGCAAAGTCTCCGCGAGCGGTTGCATCGCCGGGGGATGACGATGGCGCCGAGCGCGGTGATGGGATTGCTGGTGGCGCATGGAACGCACTCGGCGCCGCTTCATGCCTCGCAAGTCGCCGCCAGCGCGATGAGCCAGACACCGGTCAATGCCTCTCTGGCCGATGCGGTGGTCCGCGCGATGACCATGGCGAAGATCAAGGCCGTCGCGGCAATGGTGGGCGCGCTCACCGTGATTGTCGCGGGCCTGTGCGGCGTTGAAGCATACATTCACGCGGCGCCTCCGGCCGTCCGGCTGACGCCAAGTGTTGGGCAGGCCGTGGTGAAAGCGACGCCCGGAAAACCATGGGCGGCCCAGCGCGCCGCATCGCCAGCGAATTCCGCAATCATGCCCGGCTGGCCACTCGCGCTGCCGGGATCGATCACCGCATCGGTTTCCGTCGCGGATCTCGATGGCAGCGGGCGTCTCGCGATCATCGTGCCGTGCGAATCGCTGCCGGGCGTTTCGCTGGTTCACAACGCGCCGACGCCGTCGGTGCTGCTGTTCGCGTTTTATGCCGACGGCACACCCGTGCCGGGCTGGCCGGCGGAGCTCGTCAATCCGCAGGTTCGTGAGCGGCGCGATGCGTCGTCTTATCTTCCCTCGTGGCACAGCAGTCCTTCCGTCTGCTCCGACGGCGCCGGCGGATCGAAGATCGTCATCACGACGCCGTACTTTCTCGGCCTGCGCGTGATTGATCGCAACGGCAACGCCACGACCATGCACGGCGGCAGCCAGTGGGCGAGTGCGCCGCTCGTCGATATGGACGGTGATGGCGTGGCCGACATCGTCACAGGCGCGGCGCTGACCAACGTCAAGGGCGGGACGATCAAGAACTGGCCGCCGACGCATCCGCTCGCGACGGTGAGTGGTTTCGCACCGTGCATCGGCGACGTGAATGGCGACGGCAAGCCGGAGGTGTTTCACCTCTTCGTGGACAAGAACAGCTACAACCAAAGTCAGGGTGACGTCGTCGGCTACGATGCAACCGGACACGAGCTGCCCAACTGGCGGCACGCAATCCACTGGCCGACCTTAGTCGGCTTCGCGCCCGTGATGGGCGATGTGAGCGGCGACGACAAAATGGAAGTCATCGCCGGCGCGAGTGACCTGTACGTGTGGCGTGCGGACGGCACCGCCGCCCCAGGTACGCATCGTGTCGGCAGGATCGACGGCGTGCTGAAGGAGTCGATCTGGACGGGCGATACCTCGCCGACGCTCGCGGATCTCGACGGCGACGGGAAGGCGGAGATCATCGTCTACGATCGGCGCTCGATGGATGTCTGCGCGTTTCACGGCGATGGCACGACGCTCAACGATTCGCCCAACGGATCCATCGCACGGATCCCCGCGAGCGACCTCACCGAGAGTGCCGTTAATTGGACAGAGCGCATACCCGGCTCGGGCATTTCGGTCGCGGACCTGGGCGGCGATGGCATCATCGATTTGTTCATCGGCACGTATTGGATCAAGTGGGATCCGAAAACACGCACGTCGACGATCAAGCCGATGATCGTCGACGCGACGGTGACGAACAGCACGCAGCCGACGATTTGCGATATCGATGGAGATGGAAAGGCGGAGGTAATCTTCGGCCTGACCGACGGCCGCGTGTTTGTCTATCGCACGGAGATGGCGTATCGCCCCGAGCTCGTGCAATGGGCGACGGCGAATGGTAACTTCCAGCACACCGGCGTGTGGCATCGACCAGAGAAACCGTGATCGCAAGCGATTCTCATTTCGGGAGGGCGAGGCTCCTGCCGAGCCGAATGATGATCCGCAGATTACGCAGATTTTCGCAGATCGAATTCAACCCGTTTTCTAAATCTGCGCAATCTGCGAAATCTGCGGATCAATCCGACGCAGACGGCTCGGCGGGAGCCTCGCCCTCCCGGTCTCCACATGCCTTCTCGATTGTCGAACTGATCGTTGTCATTGCGATCATCGCAGTACTGATGTCATTGCTCCTCCCAGCGCTCAAGCGGGCGCGGCAATCGGCGCAGATCGTCGCCTGCGCGAGCAATCTGCGGCAGGTTTATTTCGCCTTCCAATCCTATCTCAACGACAATCGCGGAACGGCATTCTGGCGCGGCGCAGATCTCGATACCGATGGAATGGATTGGTATGCCTACGGCGGACGCGAGGCGGGCAACAAGAACCTCGACCAGTCCGACTTCTTCAACCGCGTGGTCCCACGGCCGCTCAATCGTTACGTCGGCGGAAAGATCGAAATGTTCCGCTGCCCGTGCGATGACAATGCGCCGTGGACTTACGATCCAAATCTCACGCCGTACCCCGCCGACAGTCAGTTCGATTGGGTTGGCAACAGCTACAACTTCAACGCCAACGGCTATCCCCTTCGCCCCCAACCGCGGCACGACGGCGGACTCGATGAAGTCAAAATCGGCTCAGTGCACGACGCCAGCAACACAGTTCTCTTCTTCGACGCGTGTTTGTATTGGGGATATGACTGGCACTACGCGCACAAAGGGAGCATCGGCTTCGTTGACGGCCACGTGATCTTCAATCCCATGCCCGCCCAGGAAGGCGAGTTTCACTGGGATCCGTGAGCCGCTTGCGCATCCACACGAATTCCGCGGATCAGGTCGCCTTTCTCGTTTCTTCCTGCGTACCACTTCCCGTCGCGGCCGACGATGCATTCATCCGTCCACGTCCCGTTTGCCGCACCCGTTCGCGGCCAGATCAGCTTCAATGAATGTCCATCGAGCGACCACGTCGCCTTCCCATCCGGTTTGTTGATGTGACCGTTCTCGAGCAGATCGATCGCATCTACTTTTTTGTCATCGACGTAATGATCCCAGCGCCCGAGCACGGAAAGATCCTTCACCGCCGGCCCATAGGCCACCGGCTCGCCGGCGAGGGGCCAACCATCGTTCGTCCAAACGAGCGGACGAACCTGGAGCGCGGGCTTGCCGTTGTTGTCCGCGTCGTAGAAATGATGCGCGAGCCAATCGCCGTCCTTTTCCTGAAGCACGGCGCAATGGCCGGGACCGCGCACGTGGCCGTAGCTCGCCAGAACCGCCGTCGCCCCGCCGTCCATCATTGCCTTGCCGTCGCGCGCGAGATACGGGCCGGTGACGTGCTTCGATCGGCCGACCATGATCTTGTACGTGCTGTCCTTTCCGCGACAGCAGTAGTCGAATGAGACGAAGAGATAAAAGTACTCGCCTTTGCGAACGATGAACGGCGCTTCAATCGGGCCGCCGCCGCGACTCGCAATCGAGAGCACTTCGTTTGAATCGGCCGCGCGTTTGCCCGTTGCGCGGTCGAGGCGAACGAGCTTGATGCCGCTCCAAAACGAGCCGAACGCCAGCCACGGCTGGCCCTTCTCATCGAGCACGAGATTGGGGTCGATCGCGTTCCAGTCATCGCGGTTCTTCACATTCGACGCGATGACCATGCCCTGATCGAGCCACCGATAATCGCGGCTGTTCGGATCGAGCGTCTTGTTCGTCGCCAATCCAATGCATGAGCGATTGCTGCCGAAGGTCGACACGGCGTAATACAAATGATAGAGGCCGTTGTAATACGAAATATCCGGCGCCCACATGCCCAGCTGCGCACCCGGAATCGTCTTCAGCGCCCAGTCGGGCGTGCGATCAAACACGCGACCGAGGGGCTCCCATTTCACAAGGTCGGTCGAACGCCGGATCGGTACACCGATGCCCGTCGAGAAAACGTAGTAAGCGCCACCGGCTTTGATGATCGACGGATCATGCACGCGCGTGATGTCGACCGGCTGCGCGCAAGCAGTGACAGCGATCAGCAGTGCGAACGTCAGCAAACCGATGACCTGTCTCATCGTCGAGTCGCTGCGGATCATGCGCTCATCTTCTGGCACGATTCGGCGCAGGCGCGGCAGGTGTCGGCGCACTTCTTCATCGTCGCGTCGTCGCTCATCTTCCCGCAATCGTCCGCACAGCGCTTGCAAACTTCAGCACACGCACGACACGTAAACTTGTGAAGATCCGATCCGCGGAGCATGAAGTTCGCGCTCGTCTGGCAGATCTCGACGCAGTCTTCCATCAGCCGGATGTGATGTGGATCTGAATGTTTTCCGCCCTGATGAAGGCAGTATTGCATCGTTTCAAGACAGACGTCGTGACATTTCGAACATTGTTCAATGCATTTCCGCATTTCTTCGGTGACATGTTGATGAGTCATCGATTTCCTTTCGTAACGACTCATCCAACATATGGGCGGTCAACGAATATCACAGCGCACGTTCTGTAGGGTGCGCTTCAGCGCACCGGATATCCGGTTTTCGACGAAAGAATAACCGGTGCGCTGAAGCGCACCCTACATTCAACCATCACGTCAGGGAATACTGCGGAATCTTTATCAACTCGCCGTCTTTGAGCGCGGATTGATGCGCGACAATCCCGCCGACCGTCATGTTCAGCGCATGGACAATGTCCACCAGCGGCTTGCGATCCTGCAAAATCGCGGTGACGAATTCGTTCATGAGATAACCGTGCGATCCGCCATGCCCGCCGGGCTGAACCGTCGGCGGAAGCGGCGGGCGATTGAGGTTCGGAAGTTTCACGTCCGCCGCGCCCTGGAACTTTTCATAGAACGATCCAAGCTGCCCGCGCACGCGGCCCATTTCTCCGCCGAAACCGGGCGTGTCCCAGCTCACCGCCATGCGCGACATCCCGCCTTCGCTCGTACGAAACAGCGCGATCTCCGTGCCGAACGCATTCTTGTAACTGTTGTTTGCCGGCTGCAGGTGCGAGATGCGGCTCGGCATGCCGATGCACGACACTTCGGTGAAGCTGCCTCCGCTCGCGCCAACGTAATACGCGTTCGAATGCGTCGGATACCACTGCGGCGGAAGCCCGATCCGCCAGCCTTTGTATGAATCGACCGGCTCCGGCATGAAGTGAAAATACTCGCCTTCGCTGTACGTCAGCTTCCCAAGCAATCCCGCGTTGTACAACGTGCGAATCGCGTACAGATCCGGATGAAAGTACGACGTCTCGAACATCATGTACTTCCGCCCGGTGCTCTTCACCGCTTCGAGCAACTGATCCGCCTGCTCGAGCGACCCGAACACCGCCGGCACCGCGCTCGCAACATGCTTGCCGTGCTTCAAGGTGAGGATCGCGTGCTCCGCGTGATGCGGCGCATCGGTGGCGAGAAAGATCGCCTCGACCGTGTCGTCCTTCACCATTTCTTCCAGCGACGGATACGTCTTCGCACACCGGCATTCCTTCGCGAGTTCCGCGCAACGATCCGGGATCAAATCGCTCACCGCGACGACTTCGACATTCGGGTGATCCTGAAATCCAAACGCCGAACCGAACTTGCACACGCCATAACCGACAATGCCGACGCGAACCTTTTTGTCTGACACGGGCTTCCAGTCTTGCGATGCATTCGGATCGGCTACTTGCTGTTCGAATCCCTGAATCGGTTTATCAGCGCCGCGAATCGTCGATGCAGCGCCGAGCGCCACGGTTCCCACACCCACCGCCTGAAGAAACGTCCGCCGAGAAGTGATGAAGTCCATTCGAGCTCCTTTTGATGACACGGCTTCCAGAAGACTCTGTCATCCTGAGAGAGTGTGACGTTTTGGAATGAGTGAACGAGCCGCGACCGTAAGGGAGCGTTTCTCGTTTCAACATCGCACAAACCGCTCCCTGACGGTCGCGGCTCGTCATAAAAAGTCACAGGCTCTGAGCGAAGCGAAGGATCTCGATATCGCAAGTTGCTTCCGAACCCGAGATTCTTCGCTTCGCTCAGAATGACAGACGCCGCGAAGTCTAACAAGGTCGCGTCGTCCTTGACCGCCTTTTCCCGTCGTTTAGACTTCGCCACAACCTTCAGGAGACCCATGTTCCGATATCGCTCTCGCGCCCTCGGTGTCTGCATCGCCCTCCTCGGACTTGTGCTCTCCATCAGCTGCAACCGCGGAAACTCGTCCAGTTCGTCGGCCACCACCCAATCCTCAGGCACGCGATACAAAGTCGGCTTCGCAAATATCGCCGAAGATTTTCCCTTCGCCGTCCGCGTCCGCGAGGGTATCGAACGCGCCGCCAAGGAAGCCGGCAATATCGACCTTGTCGTGATGAACAATCGCATGGACGGCCAGACCGCGCTCGCCAACGCCGATAACATGCTCGTGCAGGGCGTGCAGGGCGTGATTGAGTTTCAGACCGATGAGCAGTTCGGCAAGGCGATCATGGAGAAGTTCAACGCCGAGAAAATCCCGGTGATCGCGATCGACATTCCGATGGAAGGCGCCACGTTCTTCGGCGTGAACAACACGCAGGCGGGCAATATGGCCGGCGAAGGACTCGGCAACTGGATCAAGAAGAATTGGAACGGTCAGGTCGATGCGCTGATCATGCTCGAGCTTCCACAGTCCGGTCCGGTGCCGGCGGCGCGCATGAAGGGACAGCGCGATGGGCTCGAATCGGTCGTCGGCAAGATCGACGACTCGAAGGTGAAACATCTCGACAGTAAAAACACGCTCGAAGAAGCGAATCGCCTCGTGAAGGACGCGCTCAGCACGCTACCGAACGCGCATCACATCGCAGTCGTCTGCATCAACGACGACACCGCCCTCGGCTCGATCGCCGCGGCCGAGTCGCTCGGGCGCAAGAAGGACATCGCGGTCGTCGCGGTCGACGGCAGCGATCGCGGTCGCGAAGAAATCCGCAAAGCGGACACGCCAATGGTCGGCACCACCGCCAGCTTCCCCGAAAAGTACGGCGACAAAATCATCCCCGCGCTCGTCAAGCGCATGAAGGGCGAAACGATCCCGGACAAGTTTTATACCGACCATGTTTTCCTGACGAAGGACAACGTCGACAAGTACTACCCCGCGAAGTGAATAGGAGAGGAGCAAAAGAGGAGAAGAGGAAGACGAAAATGACCGAGCCGCCGTCCCCTCTTCCTGTCTTCACCTCTTCACCTCTCCTCGCCATGCGCGGCATCCGCAAATCATTCGCGGGCACGGAGGTTCTTCACGGCGTTGATCTCGCCCTCCAATCCGGCGAAGTGCTCGCGCTGCTCGGCGAAAACGGCGCGGGCAAATCCACGCTCATGAAAATCCTCAACGGCGATTACACGAAAGACGCCGGTGAGATTCTGCTCGATGGCCTGCTCATGGATTTCCGTTCGCCGCGCGACGCCCAGCGCGCAGGCATTCGGGTGATCTACCAGGAACTGAACGACGCCGCCGATCTTTCCGTCACCGAAAACGTACTGCTCGGACAACTCCCGCGCAAAGGCACAAAGTTTCCGTTCTCAACGATGGTCGATTGGAGGAAAGCACGCGCTCGCACCGTCGACATCCTCTCCTCCCTCCGCGCCGACTTCTCTCCCGACACGCCAATGCGACGGCTGAGCGTCGGCCAACGCCAGATCGTCGAAATCGCCAAAGCCCTCTCCGCCACCACCAAAGCCCGCGTGCTCGTGATGGACGAGCCCACCGCGGCCCTCACCCCGCGCGAAGTTGAAGTCCTCTTCAAAACCATCGCGTCGCTCCGCGCCCAAGGCGTCGGCATCATCTATATCTCGCACCGCCTCGAAGAAGTCCGCCAGATCGCCCAGCGCGTGATGCTCCTGCGCGACGGCAACGTCGCGGGAATCGTCGCCGCCGATGTCTCGCGCCGCGACATCGTTCGCATGATGGTCGGACGTGATTTGGAGGCACAAAGGGAGGGCGAGGCTCCCGCCGAGCCGTTCGCGCTAAGCGACGAATCGGCTCGGCAGCCTGCGACGAGCTCAGTCGAGCCCGAGCCTCGCCCTCCCGATGCGCC
>JAICIO010000003.1 GCA_025924315.1 Phycisphaerae bacterium | reverse complement strand
GGACCCCTGGTGTACCAGTTGTCGCGCTAGCGGCACGGCTGGGTAGCTATGTCCGGAACGAATAAACGCTGAAAGCATCTAAGCGTGAAGTCTATGCCAAGACAAGAGATCCATGGGAGCTTGCTCCCGAGAGACCCCGAGTAGACCACTCGGTTGATAGGCCGGAGCTGTAAGAACTGAAAAGTTTTCAGGTTACCGGTACTAACGGTCGATTGCTTGACCACTTTTATCGATCATCGTTTGAAGCCCACGGATAGCTATCCGTGGGTTTGCAAAAAGCGTGTTCGACGTAAGCGGACCAGAGAATCTCACATTACACTTGAAACAAGCGACTCCGGTTCCGGGAAACCGGAACCGGAGTCTTTGTCGGTGGCTATATTGGTAGGGTCACACCCGTTCCCATTCCGAACACGGTCGTTAAGCCTGCCAAGCCGATGATACTGCTTCAGCGGGAAAGTAGGTCACTGCCGGCATTAATCCGAACCCCGAGATCCAAAAGGTCTCGGGGTTCTTTTTTGCACACGCATATCAGCCGCGATTCTTTCGCATTTGTCTTCCGGCCAAGCTAAGCTTTCCTCCCAACGCCGTTCATTTCACGGGCATTACAAAACGGGTGTGGCCGATGAGTCGTCAAATCGCACCGATTGCGCGCATCGTGTTTCTCCTTTCCATCTGCCTGACATCGGCACATGCCGGCGCCGCCTCTAAATCGCCGCAGGATGTGCTCAAGACCAAAGGCCTGACGAAGTTCGGCCCGCTCTATCTCCTCGACGACGATCTCAAGCTCACCGATTCGCTCAAGAACATCCGCAAATCCGAAAGCCAGGTCGAAGCCTACGCCGCCAAGCGCAAGACCATCGAAGATGACATTGATTATGCGTACGGCAAAATTCTTCGCCTGCGGAAGGAGATCGAATCCATCGACGCGCAGATGGCCAAGGTCAAACAGAGCAACGTCGAGCAGTACAACCAGCTGGTGGGGCAGGTCAACTCGCGAAACACCGCGATTGAGCAATCGGCCAGTTACATGGCGCGCCGGTACGGCGATCTCGAGAAACTCCTTCCGCCGACGGTTGACCCGATCGGCGCGACTTTTGAGCTAGCCGATCGCATGGACAATGCGCAAAAACAGTACGACAAGCTCGCCGCAGATAGTGAAGTGACCGCGGCGCTCGCGGATCTCAATGCCGCCAATCCAAAGATGAAAGTTCGGCTCGGCCCGTCCGAGCAGTTCAAGAGCGAGCTGGCGCGCCTGCGAAAGCAGCGCAACACGCTCAACGCGACGATGGTCAAATGCGAGATCGCGGGTGGCGTGCTGCGCGCGCACACGACGCTCAACGGATCGACGCCGGTGACGATGGTCGTGGACTCGGGCGCCGCCTATGTTTCGATCACCGAAGCGGTCGCCAAGCAGCTCAAGCTCGAGCCCAAGCCGAACGATCCGGAAGTGACGCTCGTCGCCGCCAACGGCAAGGAAACCAAGGCGCGCGTCGCCGTACTCGATTCGCTGCGCGTCGGGCCGTTCGTTGCGAAAAATGTCGTCTGCGCGATTCTGCCCGAATCGCTCGGCGACGTGGATTGCCTGCTCGGCGGAACGTTTCTCCAGAACTTCATCTCCCGCATCGACATCGCCGCGGGCGTGCTGCATCTCTCCCCCATCAGCGGTCAAAGCAGCAACGTCGCCGTCGATGCGGTTTCGACGGACAACGTCTCATCCGGCCCGCGCACCCCGACGACGTCGCGATCGCTGGCCCGCGTGACGCTCGAAATCTCCGCGACCGTCGACGGCAGCGAAACTGTTGAAGTGTCCCCCGACGGATTGAAGTGGAAGCACACCCAATACGCCTGGCCAAGCGAAGTGCGCGTGAACGGTCAGACCTGGGATCTGCAGAAGAGTCAAACCTTCGCCAGTCCAGAAATGCTGAAGCTTCTCCAATCCGTCGATTTCGGCTCCGCCAGATCGATCGACAAAAAAGGCCGCGGCGTCCTGGCGGTGGAACCGCAGGACAACAGCCTGGTGGTTTACTTCGTGGATATCGATCCCGGCGCGGATCATTACACGATCAAGATTTCGCTGTCGGAAAAATAAAACGCGAATACCTCCAAACACCGCGCGTTGGGCCGGGTAAATCAAGTGCATGAAATTACTCGCTCATTGTCTGGCCGTTGGTGCGGCCCTTCTGGTTCCAGTCCTCAGTTCGGCGCGAGCGGATAACTTCAACCTCTGGCCGGTCGATCCGCTCGTCAATGTCTTCCGCGATGCAGCAGTGGGAACTGACAAACAAGCCGTCGCCGACGTCGCGCGCGGAGAGACGGCGACATTTCAAATCGTCGCGCGATCGTCCGAGCCGATACACCTGCGCTGCGATGTTCGCCCGCTCGCGTCCGACGGTCCCGTGCGGCGAACGATCGGCCTGGCCAACGTGCGCTTCGTCGGCTATGTGCCCGTCGACAAGGGCTGCCCCAACCCCGCGAAAGATCAGCTGCGCAAACCGCCGGGCGACTTCCCCGATCCGCTGCTCGAGCAGCCGGAAATCGACGTCAAGCCGAACGACGCGCAGCCGATCTGGATCACCGTCAAAGTTTCCATCAACGCCAAACCCGGCGTCTATCGCGGCGAAGCGAAAGTGCTTGCCGTCGTGGGGCGATCGCAACAATCGCAGGTCGTTCCGTTGGTGCTGAACGTGTACGACGCGGTCGTCGAGAAGTCGCGTCTGCTCGTCACCAACTGGTTCCAGATGAGCAACGGCCCGAAACCGTTTCCGAAAACAAATTCACCGCTCTATTGGGAACTGCTCCGCCGGTATGCGATCGACATGGCCGAACATCGGCAGAATGTTGCGCGCGTCGCGCCGTTGCGGCTGGTCGAATATTCAGGCCCGGACGATCGCCTGCGATTCGATTTCTCCAACTTCGATCGCTGGGTGCAGACGTTTCTCGCCGCCGGTGTCAACGCGCGCATCGAGGGCCAGCAATTCGGCTGGCGAAAGGGCGATTGGAACGGCCCGTTCGTCGTCTCGACGTACGGCGTCAAAAGTGGAAAGCTCGAAGAAACAAAGGTCGACCCCGCCAGCGCGCCCGCGCAGCAGTTTTATTCGCAGTTTCTCCCGGCGCTGTGCAATCACCTGCGCGAGCGAAACTGGCTGCGGATCTACATGCAGCACCTGGCCGATGAACCGGTCGATGCGAACGCCGACAGTTATAAGGCGATTGCCGCGCTGGTCAAGAAATTCGCGCCCGAGCTCCGCACGATCGATGCAGGATATACGACAAAGATAGCAGGCGCGATCAACATCTGGGTTCCGCACCTCAACGTCTTTCAGCAGAACTATTCGTTCTTCGAGGACCGTAAAAAAGTCGGCGACGAAGTCTGGTTCTACACCTGTGTGGCGGCGCAAGGCGAGTACGCCAATCGTTACATCGAGTTGCCGCTCATCAAAACGCGGCTGCTGCACTGGATCAATTTCAAGTACGGCGCGATCGGCTATCTGCACTGGGCATACAACTACTGGGACGATGACCCGTTCAACCATCCGACCGAATCCCGCGAAGGCGGACTTTTTCTCCCCGCCGGCGAAGCATGGATTGTGTACCCGGGAAAAGACGGCGTGATCGATTCAATCCGCTTCGAAGCGATGCGCGACGGCATCGCCGATTACGAGCTGTTCGCGCAACTGGCGGAAAAGGATCCGAAGCTCGCCCAAGACCTCGTCACCCGCCAAGTGCTCGATTTCGACAAGTACGACACAAACGTCCCCAAATTCCGCGAAACACGACGCGAGCTGCTGAAGCGATTAAGTCACCCCTAAGCCATTTGTGCGATCCAGTTGGTCAATCGAAACGAACGCAGGTGGAGACCTTTGTCCTGATCCGCTCTGCCTCTTATCATCGGTGGCAGCTCGAAAGGGGTCCCAATGTTTCGCCTGATTGTCCGGCCACTGTCCCTTCTCATCTGCATGAGCGCGACCCTCGCGTGCCAGGTCCATCCAGCTGCAACGCAGCCAGCCGAACCAAACGTCATCGCGGCCGCGAAGCATTACGCGGAATCGATCACCTCTTGGGAAGCGCAATACACCGTCGAGTGGACGCAACCCCCAACGAAGTTCCATGACCGCGTCATTCCGGCGATCCGATCCGTCTCACACGTTCACGAAATCGCGCAAGGGACGTCCGACTGGCTTGAGAGAACCGACAGCGGGAATCAGCCCTCGATGAGCGGGCATGGAATCGAAGCGACCGACGGCCGCGTCGTCGACATGATCGCGGGAGACACCGGCTCGATCGCGCCTTTCAGCAAGCGTCACATGCTCGGCTCGACGCCGACATACTCGCGCTTCCTGATGAGTGTCGTCGCCCGCGCGAATCTGCCCGAGTTCAGCGAACAGGATCTTCTCTCGATCGTGAATCATCCGCGGGCGCATGTGCTCAGCGACCCGGTCACCGTCAACGGCCGGCCTTGTCGCGTCATTCAAGTGGAGATCGAGCAGCCAATCGACGCGCATGTGCTGGTGCACAGAGCAACGACTCGAGCAACCACATCGAATTCGTCGCCGCCGGCGACCAAGCGTCTCGGAATGCGCGAAGAGTTGTATTCGCTGGCGGTCGATCCATCGCTTGGCTACATGCCCGTTCGGCTGACCAAATACCTGAGCATGGCGATCACGTCTCCGCGGTTTGAAGCAGGAGGGCTGCAGAGCGAAATGCTCGTGACGCGTGCGCTCCGGACCGCGCAGGGCGTCTGGGTTCCGCAGGGTGCGACGCTCACCGAATACCACGGCGACACCGGCCCCGCCACGGTTTCGCATCTTCATGCGGATACGGTCACCATCAACCGCGCATATCCGCGCTCGCAATTCACGCTCGTATTTCCCAAAGGGTGCCGCGTTGGTGATGACATTCGTGGGATCTCGTACACCGTCGGTGACTCGCAGGTCGTGATCCAATCGCGGCTCGCGCAGGCCGCGAAAGAGAAGCAATTCTTCGCCGGAATTCTTGGGAAGCCCGCTCCGCCGCTCAAGGGCGATCGCTGGCTCGTCGGAAAGCCGATGCAGCTTTCGGACGTGCAGGGAAGACCCGTGATTCTTCACTTCTGGAACATCGCGTGTGGACCGTGCGTCGCGGAGATTCCAACGCTGCAGGAAGAGCACGGCAAGGACGACCCGAACGCCCCGCTGTTCATCTCCGTCCTCACCGGCGGCGATGAATCCGATCGCGCCGACATCGAAGCGTTTATCCGCGAAAAGCGAATCACCTTTCCCGTGCTATGGGATGCGCCCGATCCGCAGAAACAGGGCTGGGGCCTGACCAGCGAGGAATACGGCGTTTACGCAATCCCAACCGACGCCACCATCGACGCTTCCGGCCGCTTGACCCAGGTCGGCGATCACACGATCAAGGCTTCGCAGTGATGCGAGGCTGTGAGGAGCCTCGGTCCGCCACAATGTGTCGCGCAGTCGCAAGGCGCAACGGGGCTGTCAGAATCAGAGGTGGCGTTGGCGTTGAATCTTCACGTCCCGGTACGATTCCGTCATGACTGTTTTTCGGAAAAGGGGAGCCGCTCTGAAAACGATTCTCTCGGCGACGGTAGCGTTCATCCTCATTGGTTGTGTCTCAAAGAATTCCAAGAGTGGATCGCAGGGAGAGCCGGGATTCGAACCGCCAGACCAAGCGATCGTTCGGGAGGACTTCACCGAGATCAGCGAGCGTTCGCGATTCCTTTCCAAGGAAGTCCCTTACCTCTTTCACTATGCGCCCACGCATTACGCGGCGTGGCAGAATCGCGCCGCGGTGGGTGATGCCAATGCGCAGTATCTGCTTGCTCGCTGCCGGCAAAGCGGCATCGGCGGAGATCTCAATTTTGCGGAGGCGGCCCGACTGATGGAATCGGCGGCTCAAACGCTGCCCCTGGCGCAGGTCGCGTACGCGAACATGCTCGACACGGGAATGCCCGATGTTCCGCGCGATCAGGCAGAGGCGCTCGAGTATTACACCAAGGCGTGGAAGTCCGGCGAGACGCTCGGGGGCCAATATCTTGCGGTGATGTACATCGAGGGGAAAGGCGTTACGCGCGATGAGACCTACGGCATGGCATTGCTCAAGGAAGCAGTCAGCCGCGGGCAGATTTCGGCGATGGTTGAACTCGCGTACTACGCCGGGATGAAGGATCCAAACCTGGAATCGAAATGGCTGCATGCCGCCGCGGATGCAGGATCGACTGAAGCAATGATCGAGATCGCTCAACGTCTTGCGCGTGCGCACGATGACACAAGCCTTGCGGCGATGGTGAAACTCGCACAGCGTGCAGCGGATCTCGGAGATGTACGCGGGATGCTGGTCTTGGTGTCGGCATATTTCCACGGTTCCGGCGTGCAGAAGAACCTCGACGAGGCGCGGAAGTGGGCGTTTGCCGCCGCTGACACCGGCGACGTATCCGCCATCAATTTCCTCGGCGAGTGCTACTTCAACGGTGAGATCGTTGTGAGCGATTGGTCCAAAGCCGCTCAGCTGTATCAAGAAGCCGCGCGGCGCGGCTGTACAGATGCGTACTGCAACATCGCAAGCATGTATCTGAGCGGCCACGGATATCCGACGGACTATGGCGCGGCAATGCATTGGGCGCGCAAAGCGGCTGACGCGGGGAATGCAAAAGGCATGAACCAAATCGCTTGCATGTATCACTATGGTGACGGTGTTCCGCAGGATGAGGCGGAGGCGATTCGGTGGTTCCGTATGGCGGCCGATCGAGGCGAGCCCAATGCCCTCAACAGCATGGCTCGGCGCTATCTCCAAGGCGCCGGCGTACCGCGCGATCCTGATCGCGCTTTCACCCTATTCACGGCGTCGGCGGCGAAGGGAAATCCCGAAGCGCTGTCGAACCTTGGAAACCTGTATTTGTATGGCGTGGGAACCAAACGCGATCTGGCGAAAGCGGCCGAATGTTATCGCAAATGCCAGACGGTGGCCGATCCGGATTCACTTTATCGGTTGGCGATGGCTTATTACTCGGGAGAAGGCGTCAACAAGGATCTGACCGAAGCGTTCCAATGGTTTGGGATCGCCGCGCAGCGCGGGAACGTGAATGCGATTTACGCGCTTGGTTCGTGCTATATGAACGGCACGGGCGTGGAAGTCAGTGGCGAGAATGCGCTCATTTGGTTTCAGCGCGCCATCGACGATGGGATGACCGCCGGCTACGACGCGATCGCTACGATGTATCTGACGGGCAAAGGTGTCTCCAAAAACGACGGGGAGGCTCTCCGCTGGACAACAAAGGGCGCCGACGCGGGCGATCAGAAGTGTCTGAATAACCTCGGCGATCGCTGCCGCTTGGGGAAGGGCGTCCCGACGGACAATGCTCGCGCGCTGAAACTTTATCGGCAGGCAGCTGATGGCGGACTCCCAACGGCGATGTCGAACGTCGGTTTCATGTATCTGAACGGCCTGTCCGTCCCGAAGGATCCCAAAACCGCCTTTGACTGGTACATGAAAGCAGCCGGTAAAGGCGAGCCGACGGGGATGGTTCAAGCGGGCATCATGTATATCCAGGGGATCGGGGTGAGCATTGACAACGCCGCCGGTATGGAATTGCTGAAACGCGCCGCGAAGGCGAACAATGCGCAAGCCCAGCAGATTTTGACGCAGAATCATATTAGCTGGCAATGAAAAGAGGTCGAACGTTTTGCCTTCGACCTCTTAGCGTTCGATGGTTTTGACGGATTTGCGTTACACGCGGTTCTTAAGGCGTAGCGTGTTTTCGACGGCGGGGCGGCCCATGGGGTAGTACTGGAAGCCGGCCTCGCGCATCACGTCGCGGTGGAGGCAGTTGCGGCCGTCGAAGATGATCGGCTGATTCATCGTCGCGGCGATCTTGCGGAAGGGCAGCGTCGTGTACTGCGGCCAATCGGTGAGCAGCGCGACCGCGTCGGTTCCCGCGGCGGCGGTCACCGGCTCGTGGCACCACTCGACCTGGTCCTTGAAGATCTGCTTCATGTTTTCCATGCCCTTGTAGTCGTGCGCTTTCACAACCGCGCCACGCTCGAGCAGGTAGGTGATGACGTCGATGGCGGCGGACTCACGGATGTCGTCGGTGTCGGCTTTGAACGCGAGGCCCCACACCGCGATCTTGGCGCCTTCGATCGGCCGGCCGAGCTTGGCGGCGATCTTGTCCACGAACCGCTTCTTCTGGTTCTTGTTGACGGTCTGAATCGCGTTCACGAAGAGGTTGTCATACCCCGCGGCCTTGGAGATGTGCTCCATCGCGGCCACGTCCTTCGGGAAGCACGAGCCGCCATAACCGCAGCCCGCGCGAAGGAACGCCGGCCCAATGCGCTGATCCGTGCCGATGCCCTTGCGGATATCTTCGATGTCCGCGTTGTAATGTTCGCAGAGAATCGTCATCTCGTTCATGAACGAGATGCGCGCCGCCAGCATGCTGTTGGCGGCGTACTTCGTCAACTCGGAGCTTTCCCAGTTCATGGTGAGGAAGTTTTCCTCGCGCTTCACGAGCGGATCGTAGAGCCGGCGCATCTGGCGGAAGGCTTCGGGCGATTCGCCGCCGATGACGATGCGGTCCGGGTTCATGCAGTCCTGAACCGCGGTGCCTTCCTTGAGGAATTCCGGATTGGAAACGACCTGCACGTAAGCCTTGGTCTGCTCGCGGAGGAAGTTGTAAAGCTTGCGATTGGTGCCGGCGGGGACGGTCGACTTCACGACGATCGTCACCATGTATTCGTTCTTCAGTTCCGCGAGCGCGTCGCATACTTCCTTGCCCGCGCCTTCGAGGAACGACATGTCCACGGTGCCGTCGGGCTTGGGCGGAGTGCCGACGCAGAGGAAGACAACTTCGGCATCTTTCACGGCGCTCTTCACGTCATTGGTGAATTGGAGCTGGCCCGACGCATAGTTTTCCTGCATCAGTTCCTGAAGGCCGGGTTCGAAGATGGGGCAGTGCCCATCCTGAAGCGTCTTGAGCTTGCGCGGATCTTTCTCGACCCCGCGAACGGTGTGACCGATGCTCGCCAGGCAAGTGCCCGTAACCAAACCGACGTAACCGCAGCCAATGACAGTGACATCCATAGCTTATCCTTCGACCGGATTAGATAGCGCTTTGAGCGAATGATCGGCAAAATCCCGGGCGGGGAACAACCGAAGCCCGGATAACCGCCGCTGCCGACCTTCACCCAGGCCGGGTAGCGGATGAAAGTCTATAAGATATCTTAGAAATCACGGATCGGCTAGGGAATCACAATCCTTCAGGTGCTCACGAATTTATCGGACTTGTGACGTAAATCACGTCTTCGGAGTTCGGAAGGAATGCGCAAAGGGCGCAAAGACGCAGAGGTTACAAAGGAAAAGTAAAGGCTTTTCTTTGGTCTCTTTGTGAGCTTTGCGGTCTTTGTGCTTAAGCGCTTTCCGGCTTCGCGATCTGCTCCATGTAATGCACGACCTGCTTGCTGAGGATGTCGCATTCGAGGTTGAAGGGCCAACCGATGGGACGGCTGCCGATGGTCGTCAGATTGAGCGTCGTTGGAATGAGCGCGACTTCAAATAACGTCTCATCAACGCGCGCGATCGTGAGGCTGATTCCATCGATCGCGATCGAGCCTTTGGGAACGATGTACTTCCGCAAATGCAGCGGCGATTCGATCGCCAGCCGCCATTCACGCTCATCGCTCATTTGTCGAAGTAATGGCGCGGTGCCATCCACGTGACCCTGGACGAAATGTCCATCGATCCGATCGCCCACGCGCAGCGAGCGCTCGAGGTTCACATCATCACCCGGTTGGAGCAATGCGAGATTCGTCTTCTCGAGCGTTTCCTGAATGACGTCGAACCCGATCTCGCCCGGCGTATCAATCTCCGCCGCGGTCAAACAGACGCCATTGATCGAAATGCTCTCGCCATTCTTCACATCATCCGCGCGGAGCGCCAGCGTCAGCCGGCGGAACTTCGGCCCGTCCGCCACCCCAATCACCTTCGCGGTTTTCTCAATAATTCCTGTGAACATGCTTCGCCATTGTAGGGTGTGCTTCAGCACACCGTTCCAAGCGGCGGTGTGCTGAAGCACACCCTACATTAGAATCGTACCATGGGACGCACACTTCACGACATGGTCGTTGTCATCACGGGGGCGAGCGCCGGGATCGGGAAGGCCCTTGCGGAGGAATTGCACCGCTACGGCGCGAAGCTTGTTCTCTCCGCCCGTCGGACGGATCGCCTTGAAGAATTGAATCGTGCCCTCGGCGGAAAACATCTTTGCGTTCAAGCCGACGTTTCCAAACGCGCCGACTGTGAAGAACTGATCGCGACGTCGCTCGCCCATTTTGGCCGAATCGATACGCTCGTCTGCAACGCCGGTTTCGGGCTCTACATTCCCGTCGCGGAAACCTCGCCCGAAGACGTTCGTCGGCTTTTCGAGACAAACGTTTACGGCACGACCGACTGCATTCACGCGGCGGTTCCTCACATGCGACTGCAGGAAAAGCGCGACGAATATCGCGGGCAGATCATGATCGTGTCCAGCGCCGCCGCGCGTCGCACGCCGCCGTATCTCGGGATCTACGGCGCGACGAAAGCCGCCCAGCTCATGCTCGCCGAGGCGATGCGCGTCGAGCTGCGCGATTCGAAGATCGCGGTCACAAGCGTGCATCCAATCATGACGAAAACGGAATTCGGTCAGGTGGCGGAATCGCAAAGCGCGGTGAAAATGCCGAGCAGTCGCCGCGCCGGAAGCCAAAGCGTTGAACATGTCGCCCGGCGAATGGTTGCGGCGATCGAACGCCCTGTGCCGGAAGTCTGGCCCAGCCGGCCCTCGCGCTGGGCATTGAGTCTCGCCACGCTGGTGCCCAAAACGACCGATCGTTTGCTCCGCAAACTTCGGCAGAAAGTGCAGCGACAAAACGCCGGAAACGACGCTTAAGATTCGGACGCTTATTCGCCGACGTTTGTACTATAACGGCTAACGAACACGCGGCCTGCTCTGTCGTATTAATAGTAACCCCGTGCGATCGACGCGAAGATCGCGGAGATCCGAAAAACCCGCCTGACGAGCCAACCGACCTCGCCATCCGGCACGGCCGGTTTTTTTTACGCCCTCAAGGAAAGGAGGGCACATCATGTTGTGCGATTGCTTAATTTTGATTGACCCGAAACACCCTGACGGAAACACCCTCGACGAAATCGTATCGGCGCTCAAACTCATGAACGCTTCGATCATCGAGATCAACACCGAGCGACACCTGATCGAAGCGGTCGTTCCCTGCGACGAAATCGCGACCCTCCAACACCTCGGCGGCGTCTGCTACGTCCGCCCTGTCTTCAGCTATTCCCCAAGCGAATCCCCGGCCGCGGCGTAGAGTTGGCCTCGATGAAAGTCCGGTTATGCTGCGCCTTTGATGTAGCGATCGATGAACTGCTGTGGATCGCGCTCGATAATTTCGAAGAGCCTGCGAGCCGGTCCCGCGGGGACATTCCGTCCCGCTTCCCACGCTTCAACCAGTTTTGTCGAAACGCCGACCAGCCGGGCGAAGACCGCCTGGCTGACACCGAGCGTTTGCGTGCGCAAGCGTTTGATGTCGCGACGAAGTCGCGGGCGAGGTTCGGGAATATCAGCGACCTCATGAATAGTGATCGGTTCGCCGCGCTCCCACCCGCGCAGGCTGGCGAGCACCGCCTGGCCAAAGCCTGAAGCTTTCGCCGATGTCGTTTTTCGTACCTTCGCCATAAGCCCTCCGATCATTACTTCGGTTCGCGTTCCCAAAGGAGATCGAGCAATCGCTTGATCTCACTTCGCTCTCTCGGTGTCAGGTTCGCCTTCTCATTTTTCGCATAAGCGGCGATGACGAACACCTTTTCAAGGTCCCGATCATGCGTGTAGCCAATCCGAAGCGCTCCCCTCTTTCCACGCCGCCATCGTGACGGAGAGAAACGGAGCTTTCGCAGGCCACCGGTTCCGGCCATCACCGCGCCGGCATCAGGATCGTGAAGGATCAACGTCTCCAACTCGCGGAGCGCGTCGTCGTCCAATCCCAGCCGCGCCCATTCGCTCACGAAGCCGGCGAGATACTTGAATGTCCGATGTGTTCACGCCGGAGATTCGGGTCATCACGATTGCTACCCTACAATATAGGGTGCATACGACGGTTTTGCCAGTGTTACAATGGATGTATGTCTCGACAGCCCGCAGAACACCTTCCGATCGATCCGCGCGTGCGGATTGGTCATGTCCATTTGAAAGTCTCCGACCTCGAGCGCGCGATTGCGTTTTACAACGGCGTGCTCGGATTCGAGGTGAAACAGCGGTGGGGCACGCAGGCGGCATTTCTCGCGGCGGGGGATTATCACCATCACATTGGGTTGAACACGTGGCAAAGTTTAGGTGGTAAACCGCCCGCGCGCGGGACGACCGGCCTTTATCACTTCGCGATTCTGTATCCGTCGCGGGCGGCGCTGGGCGATGCGCTTCGACGGCTCATCAACGCAAAGCATCGGCTTGATGGCGCGAGTGACCACGGCGTGAGCATCGCGCTCTATCTTCGCGATCCGGATGAAAACGGCATTGAGCTGTATTGGGACAAGCCCATGGATCAATGGCCCCGCGATGAGCAAGGGAATATCGCGATGGTCTCGGATCCGGTCGATCTTGACGCACTTTTGCGCGAAGGGAGATCGCCTTTGTAGGGTCCGCTTCAGCGGACCGGTTATTCATGTGTTCTGAAAGCGAGTAACCGGTCCGCTGAAGCGGACCCTACGGGAAGAAAGACTTCTCACGCCACTTGATTCGAATTCATCTCTCCGACATCGAGTCGGTACTTGCGCATCTTTTTGTAGAGCGTCGTGCGGTTGATATCTAACTCAGCTGCAGTCACCTGTCGGTTCCATGCGTTGCGCTTCAAGGCCGCTTCGATGATGCGGCGTTCGGGGCCTTCGAGGGCGGCTTCGAGCGACATGGGGGTCGTGAAGTCTTCGGCCGTTTCCGCGCCGCCCGCTACGCGCATCGTTGAACCGGGATTGTAATACTGAATCGTCTCGGGCAGATCTTCGACGTCGATCTGCGGCCGACGGCACAGGACCACGGCGCGCTCAACGGCATTCTCGAGCTCGCGCACGTTGCCCGGCCAGTTATATCGCGCCATCGCGGCGAGGGCGGCTTCGCTGAAGCCGACGATCTCGCGGCTGGTTTCTTTGCAGAAGTGGCGGAGGAAATGGTTCGAGAGCAGCGCGATGTCGCCGAGGCGCTCACGCAGGTTCGGCATGCGGATGCTGACGACGTTGATGCGGTAATACAGATCCTGGCGGAATTTTCCCTCCGCGACAAGCTGCTGCAGATCGACATTCGTCGCGAGGATCACGCGCACGTCGACTTGCTTCGTTTCGTTGCTGCCGACCGGTTCAAACGCGCGTTCCTGCAGCACACGCAGCAGCTTCACCTGCATGGCGGGTGAGGCCGAGTTGATCTCGTCGAGGAAGAGCGTGCCACCATCGGCGGCGAGGAACCGACCAATCTTGTCCGCGATCGCGCCAGTGAAAGAACCCTTCGTGTGGCCGAAGAGTTCCGATTCGAGCAAGGTCTCGGGCAACGATCCGCAGGCGATCTCGATAAACGGCTTGTCTCTTCGTGGCGAGCGATGATGAATCGCGCGAGCGAGAAGCGACTTACCGGTGCCGGACTCTCCGTTGACCAGCACGGTCGTTCGACTGTCGGCCACCGCGCCGACCAGATCGAAAATCTTCAGCATCTTGTAGTCATGCCCGACGATGTTCTCGAGCCCGAAGCGCAGATCCAACTGCTGCCGAAGGGTTTGGTTCTCGAAGAGCAGCGACTGCTGTCGCACCGCCTTCTCGACCACCACGCGGATTTCGTCATCCACAATCGGCTTCGTGAGATAATCAAACGCCCCAATCTTCGTCGCCTCTACGGCGCCTTCGATCGAGCCGTATCCCGTGATCACCACGACGACGACATGCGGAAACTTCCGTCGTACGTCGCGGAGGAATTCCGTCGGCTGCACGCCGGGCATGTTGATGTCCGCGAGCAGCAGCTCGATCTGGCCATTCTCCAGTTGCGCGAATGCGTCGTCCGGGTTGTCCGTCGTGCGCACGTCGTACCCTTCGCGGTTGAGGAACTGCGAGAGCGATTGCAGGATGATCCGGTCTTCATCGAGGATGAGAAGTCGGGGCTTGTGCGGCGTGTTGAGCTGAAGCATCATTTCGTTCCGTAGCAAGATTTGCGTTGCATCCATGCAACGTGCGTGTTGTCTTGCTTAAGCATCGGCCAAAGACAATGATGGCGATAAGCGACAATCGAGGATTGACGAAAAGGAACGCGCAGTTATCGGACCCTGGGAGGATTCCTATGCGGCGTGGTTTGTTGTTCCTGTTCGTATGGGTGCTGTTCCCGATCACATCTCAACTACAGGCGGCGGATATCATCGCTGGACCTGATCCGACCGCAGCGGATATTGGCGCGGCGCAACCCATTCAGGCCGGATCGGACTGGACTTACGCACCCGACCTGGCCACGAGCGCCGGATTCGGGACAACTTCGTTCGATGTCCCCGGCGGATCGAACGACTTCACGATCGAAGACCGCCTCTGCATCGCCCCGCAGGCGCACCTCGCGCTGCTCAGCCATTGCGACACGCCGAAGCTCGCGCACGTCCCACACGATTTCAGCAAGCCGCGCGATCAGCAGCCTAAGGCGCCTGAACGTAAGAAGGTTTGGACCGTCGACAAGATCGATCTCAAGAGCGGCAAAGTGATCGACAGCTTCGGTGTGCCGATGGACATGCGCGTGATCTCCATCTCGCCCGATGCGAAGACCGCCGTGTTCCAGCCGGCTGACGGCATCGACGCCAAGCAGGAGATCGACGTCGTCGATCTCACGACATCTCCACCGAAGGTTGTGACGGCGACCTTGCCCTATGGTAACGAAGATAAAAGTGGCCGAATCGTTGAAACCGCGACGCTCATCGACGCCGAGCACCTGCTCACCAGCTCCACCGGCACAAACCCGAAGATCGTGCTGTGGGAGCTGCCGAAGATGAAGGCGATTTGGTCGTTTCAGTTCGCCAAGGGCGACGCATCGCACGTGAGCCTCAGCTCGCGACCGGCCCTCAGCGGCAATCGTAAGTATATGGCCGTCGAAGACACCGCGGGCATCTATCTCTTCGAAACAATTACGGGCAACCCTGCCGGCACGATTCCCTTCAAGGTTGAGCTCTCACCGTACACCGCCTCGCATTGCGCGAACGAATTCAGTGCCGACGGCAAAACGCTGCTTCACAAGCACGGCTACGGTCTCGGCATCGTCGCCCTCGACGACGCGCAACATCCGGTGTCGGTCCTTCCAAAACCGATGGGCGTGAAAGTGATCTGGACCGCCGACTGGTCCGGCTCGAATTACGTGCTGCTCAATCACCAATATCTCTACGAAATCGGCAAGCAAGTCGTCGTGTGGCAGTACGACATCCCCAAAGGCCAGGTGCTCAGCGACGGCGATCAGACCATCGTCCTCCACGCTTCCATGCGAACGCACGAGGACTCGATCCGCGTCTTCACACTTCCCCAGCCCTCCGACACCGCCGCGATCAAAGAAGCACTCGGCGACAAGATGAGCTATGTGATTAAGCCGGGCGATAAGGTTTCACTCGACATCAAAACGAAGGGCGACAGCAAAGCACTCGTCGATGCGCTCACGAAAAAGTTGCAGGACAATGGCCTGACCGTGGCGGACGGTCAGCCGATCCAACTCGTCGTCAGCGAATCGACGATCCGCAACATGCCCACCGAATACGAAGCCGAGCCGGGCGTTCGCATTTCCTTCCCGCAGAAGATGACCGCGAACGTCAACGCGACGGAGACGAAAGTTTCCTTCGTTGTCGATAAGACGACCGTGTGGGAACAATCGCTGATCGCCGGCGCGCCGGGACAGGTGCAGCTGAAAAAAGGCGAGTCGCTCGACACCGCGGTCGCGGCGAAGCAGGGCGAAATCAAGGCGACGGGTCTTGAGTCGCTGGTCTTGCCGAAGTACGTTCCGGCGCTGCGCGATCCCCCGGGATACGGCCGAACGGATCTCGGCAGCGAGTTTCCCGACGGCGAACAAAAGCATCTAGCGCATCGTGACCGCACCCCCGCGAAAACGCGGAGCGAGTAATATGATCCCCTCTCCCTTCCAGGGAGAGGGTTAGGGTGAGGGTTCTGCTGGATTGGTGATCCGTCTCCAAATCGACAGAACCCTCACCCCTGCCCTCTCCCGGAATACCGGGAGAGGGAGAAAGTGGCGCGCCGAAATCGAGCGCGATTTGTACCAGAAGGAGAATTCATGCGAGTTGGCGTGCCCAAGGAAGTGAAGCCGGATGAGTATCGCGTCGCGATGATGCCTGTCGGCGTCGAACTGCTGCGAAAAGCCGGACACGAAGTGCTGATCGAAACGTCGGCCGGGATCTCGAGCGGATTTCCGGATGAAGATTACGAAAAAGCCGGCGCGAAAATCGTGCCGAGCCACCAGGAAATCTTCGCCCAGGCGGACATGATCGTGAAAGTGAAAGAGCCGCAGCCCCAGGAGATTTCGCTCTTCAAGCCGGGGCAGATCGTCTTCACCTACTTCCACTTCGCCGCAAGCAGCGAACTCACGCAAGCCTGCCTCGAAAGCGAGATCGTCGCGATCGCGTATGAGACGATCAAAGATAAAAAGGGCACGCTGCCGCTGCTCACGCCGATGAGCGAAATCGCGGGGAAGATGTCGATTCAGGAAGGCGCGAAGTACCTCGAGAAGCCCATGATGGGCCGCGGGATTTTGCTCGGTGGGGTACCGGGCGTGGCACCCGCGCACGTCGTTGTCCTCGGCGGCGGGGTGGTCGGCACCAACGCCGCGAAGGTGGCCGCGGGCCTCGGCGCGAACGTCGTCATCATGGACGTGAACCTCGAACGCCTGCGTTATCTCGACGACGTCATGCCCGCGAACGTTCACACGATCTACAGCGATCCGCAGACCATCCGCGATCAGGTTTATCAGGCAGATCTCGTCATCGGCGCCGTCCTCATCCCCGGCGCAAAGGCGCCTCGCCTCGTAACCAAAGCCGATCTCGTGAAGATGAAGAACGGTTCGGTGATCGTCGACGTCGCGATCGACCAGGGTGGATGCATCGAGACCGCCCGCCCGACCACGCACCACCAGCCGACCTACGTTGTCGATGGCGTCGTGCATTACTGCGTGACGAACATGCCGGGAGCCGTCGGTCGCACCAGCACGATCGCGCTCTGTAACGCGACGCTTCCGTACGCGCTGAAAATCGCGAACAAAGGGTACGAAAAAGCCGCCGCCGATGACTCCGGCCTCGCAGAGGGGATCAACATGGTCGCCGGCCGAATGACCAACGCCGCCGTCGCCGAATCCCTCCACATGAAACACCAACCCCTGCGCACCAAAGGCGCGGCATGATGCACCGGTCTCGCCCCTCTGTCATTCTGAGCGAAGCGAAGAATCTCGAAAACGGGCGCGTTGTCCGATCCCGAGATCCTTCGCTGCGCTCAGGATGACAGACTGGGCGGTTTCAGGCGTGGACGGATCATCGAATGTCCCGTAAGTTTGAAGCGATGTCCGACCGCCTTGAAAAACTCCAGCAAATGCTCGCTCGCGAGCCGAATGACACGTTTCTGCTGTACGGGATCGCGCTCGAATACAAAAAAGCCAACGACCTTCCCAAGGCGATCGAGCACCTCGATCGCGTGATTCAGATCGATCCGAAATACTTCTACGCCTACCATCAGCGAGGTCTCGCGTACGAGCAGCAGGGTGACCTCGAATCGGCGAAGAAAAGTTACCGCGACGGCATTGAATCCGCCGCAAAAAATGGCGACGCCCACGCCGCCGAAGAAATCCGCGCGGCGCTGATGATGATCGAATAGGAGGAAGAGATTGTTGATTGAGCATTGTGCATTGTTCATTTGAAGACAGGCGCTAATGAACAATGAACAATCGACAATGAACAATTCGCCAGAACATGGTCGACGGCATCAAGCAGTACCTCAAGCAGCCGGAATGGCGCAAGCAGCACAAGTGGCGCAAGGCCATTTGGACGACCATGTCGCGCATGGGCCTCACGGGCGTGCATGCGCTGCCGCTCAATCGTCGCTGGATCGATATCCATCGTCGAAAAATGCCGCTCGCGGGACTCGATCCCGCCTTCGATGGGAAGAAACTCGTTCAGCTTTCCGACCTGCACTACAGTCCCGTCGTCTGGCAGCGATACCTCGTGCAATATCTGCGGTGGGTGAATGAGCTCGAGCCCGATTGGGTCGTCATCACCGGCGATCTCATCACCGGCGGATATCGCTTTGCCCATCGCGTCGCGACGATTCTCTCGCATCTGAAGCCCGCCCACGGCGTGATCTGCACCTTCGGCAACCACGACTACAGCATCTACGGCAAGAGCCAGCCCGCGGAGGGCGCCCGCCGCGCCGACTATCTCGAAAAGTGCCTGCTCGATCGTGGAATGATCGTGCTCCGCAATCAGGCGATGGATCTGAAGGTGAAGGGCGCGAAGAAACCGTTGACGCTCGTGGGTTTGGATGACGAATGGTCCGGCGCAATCGATGCCGAAAGCGCGTTCGACGGCGTGACGGACGACAAGCCCATCATCTGCCTCAACCACAACCCTGCCAATGTGAAAGAGCTGATGGAGTATCCGTGGCAATGGATGCTCAGCGGCCACACGCACGGCCGGCAAGTCGCGACGAGCAAATTCGGCAAGCGCTTCTACCCCCATCGCTATCGCCACTACACGCACGGCTACTATTCGGTCCAAGGCCGACATCTTTATGTCAACCGAGGCCTGAGTTATGGCCAACGTGTCCTCGATTGGTGCCGTCCCGAAGTGACGGTGTTCAAACTGCAAGAGCTGAAACCGCAGATGAACGCAGATGAACGCAGATAAGAGATTGCCCACGAATGTCGCGAATCTTCACGAATGAATTCTGATTCGTGTCCATTTGTGTGATTCGTGGGCAACAAATCTTTCATCTGCGTTTATCTGCGTTCATCTGCGGTTCCACATCTGAAAATTGAAAACGCGCAGTCGATCCCTTACCCTCCTCGCCCGATGCGGAATCAGTACGACGAAGGCGATGTCGGGCGGATGATCGATCATCTCGTTACTGCCATCGCGACCGATTTCGCGGGCGATCGGTCCATCAACATCGTCGGCATTCGCACCCGCGGTGAAACGCTCGCCGAACGGCTCGCTCAGCAACTCAAGCAGCACGGTGTGAAAAACATCGGCCGCGGGGTGCTCGACATCACGCTGTATCGCGACGATCTTTCCGAAATTGGGCCGCGACCCCTCGTGAGACCCACGCAAATTTCCGTCGATATCAACGGCGCGCCGCTTTTGCTCGTGGATGACGTGCTCTTCACCGGCCGATCGATCCGCGCCGCCCTTGATGCACTGAGCGACTTTGGACGCCCCAGTGCCATTCGCCTCGCGGTGCTCGTCGATCGCGGCGGGCGTGAGCTGCCGATTCAGGCGGATTACGTCGGGCTGACGCTCAAAGATGTGCCGCGCGGTCATCGCGTGAACGTGAAACTTCGTGAAACCGATGGGCGGGATGAAATTCTGGTTGAGCCGAAATGACCGCTGAAACGCAACATCGCTGGACGCACAAGCACCTCCTCGGCCTCGAACAACTGTCGGCCGACGACATCCGCTTCGTGCTCGACACGGCCGACTCGTTCAAAGAAGTTTCGACACGCAGCATCAAGAAAGTTCCTGCGTTGAGGGGCCGCGTCGTCGTCAACGCATTCTTTGAAGATTCCACCCGCACGCGAACGAGCTTCACATTGGCGGCGCAACGATTGAGCGCCGATATCCTCGATTTCTCCGGCAAGGGCAGTAGCGTCAGCAAAGGCGAAACGCTGATCGACACCGCGCGCAATATCGAAGCGATGGGCGTGGACATCATCGTGATTCGCCACAGCGCGGCCGGCGCAGCCCTGCAACTCGCCAAGACCATGAAATGCAGCGTCGTCAACGCGGGCGACGGTGCGCACGAACATCCGACGCAGGGCCTGCTCGATCTTTACACGATGCGCGAGCGTTTCGGCCGAATCGAAGGCCTGAAAGTCGCGATCGTCGGCGACATCGCCAACTCTCGCGTCGCCCGCTCGAACCTCTTCGCGCTCACAAAGCTAGGGGCCGAGGTGATCCTCGTCGGCCCGCCAACGCTGCTTCCCAAAAGCTTCGAACAACTCGGCGCAAGAGTCGTCCACAATTTTGACGAGATCGTCGGGGAAGTGGACGTCATCAACATGCTCCGTGTCCAGTTCGAGCGCATCAAAAGCAGCCAGTTCCCCAGCGTCCGCGAATTCACAAGATTTTTCGGCCTGACCTGGGACCGCTTTCAACGCTGCAAAAAAGACGTCTTCGTCATGCACCCCGGCCCCATGAACCGAGGCATAGAAATCAGCAGCGACATCGCGGATGGCCCCCAAAGCGGCATCCTTCAGCAGGTAACGAACGGCCTGGCGATCCGAATGGCGGTGCTGTTTCTGGTTGGGCAGGTTTTGGTGTGAGGTGTTGCGCAAAGATCGCTAAGATCGCAGAGAGCGCAAAGGAATTTCGATTCAATGTCATTCGACGATGAGCATAGCCCGTACAGTGAATTGGCTCAGCCGTCAGAGGAGATTAATTCGCTTGCGCATCGCGTGATTGGAATTGCGATCACAGTGCATCGCGAGTTGGGACCAGGATTACCGGAGATTGCCTACGAAAACGCGCTGGCTATCGAGTTTCAGGACCACGGTATTTGCTTTCGGCGTCAACTTCGATTGGTTGTTGAATATAAGGGACAGCCTGTAGCGTCCGTCCGCGTCGACTTCCTGATCGAGGAGAAGCTCGTTCTTGAAGTGAAATCCGTGGAGACTCTGCATCCGATTGATCGGAGGCAAGTCATTCGCTATCTGAAGATATTGAAATTGCCGTTGGGCTTGCTCATCAATTTCAATGTGATGATCCTGAAACAAGGAATCCATAGAGTATTCCGTGCCGAGGCCGAACCCGAATAAACCTTTGCGCTCTTTGCAGCTTTGAGATCTTTGCGCTATGCCCTCCATCCTCATCCAAAACGGCACGATCCTTGATCCCTCTCGCGCGCTTCAGCGGAAGGGGGATTTGCTCATCGTTGATGGGAGGATCTCGGAGGCCATACCGATCAAAGCAGAGCGAACGATTGACGCGTCCGGATGCTACGTTGTGCCCGGGCTCATCGATATTCATGTCCACTTTCGCGAGCCGGGGGACGAGGAGGAGGAGACGATCGCGTCCGGGGCGGCGGCGGCGGTGGCGGGGGGATTTACTACCGTTTGCTGCATGCCGAATACGAAGCCGGCCCTGGATAACGAAGGATTGATTGAGTTTGTTTGTCGTGAGGGCGAGCGCGTCGGGTTGTGCAACGTGCATCCGATCGGCGCGATCACGAAAGGCCGCGAGGGGAAAGAGCTGGCGGAGATTGGGTCGATGCAGCAACGCGGGGCGATCGCGTTCAGCGACGATGGCGTCGGCGTGGCAGATGCGTCGGTCATGCGCAAGGCGCTGCAGTACGCGAAGATGTTCGACGCGGTGATCATGCAGCACTGCGAAGAGCCAACCCTCAGCGGCGGATCGATGCACGCGGGATTGGTTTCGACGGCCCTCGGTCTCGGTGGGATTCCCGCTGAGGCGGAACAATTGATGATCGCGCGCGATCTGCTGCTCAATCGCACGATCGCGGGGCGGTATCACGTGCAGCACATCAGCACCGCGTGGAGCGTCGAGCTGATCCGCCAGGCAAAGCGAAACAAGCACAACGTGACCGCCGAGGTCGCGCCGCACCATCTGCTTCTGACCGACGAAAACTGCCGGACGTTCGACACGAACTACAAGATGAACCCGCCGCTGCGTACCGCTGCCGACGTCGCGGCGTGCATCGAAGGCGTGAAAGACGGCACCATCGACTGCCTCGCGACCGATCACGCGCCGCATTTAGCGGAAGAAAAGGAACTCGAGTTTCCTTACGCTCCGTTCGGCATCATCTCGATCGAATGCGCGCTCTCGCTGTACATCAAAGCGCTCGTCGAGCCCGGCCACATCGATTGGATGAAGCTCATCGACCTGATGAGCACGCGGCCCGCTCAAATTGTCAGCCTGGATCGAGGAACGTTAGCAGAGGGCGCGATCGCCGATGTGACGATCATCGATCCGAATCACGAATGGACGGTGGACGTAGAACAGTTCAAGAGCTTCAGCCGCAATTGTCCGTTCAATGGGTGGAAGCTGAAAGGCCGAGCGACGCACACGATCGTCGATGGGCAGGTGAAGTGGGAGCTGACTGCCTGATGTAGGGTCCGCTTCAGCGGACCGGTTACTCTTAATTTCGAAAAAGGCAAATAACCGGTCCGCTGAAGCGGACCCTACGAATGCCGATCACTTCAAAACCACGATGTCCGTCCACTTGAGGGGCAATTCGAGACGAACGCCGCTAGCGGTCTTTTCAAGTTTCACCGGTACCCCTTCAACGCTCGTCGCGGTTTTGAAGTCGCGATGGACATCGAGTACGAGGTTGTCGACCGTCTGATAGGTGTAATTCGCGAGCACCACCGCGGAGCCTTTGGGTCCGCTGATTAAGCTTGCTTCGACGACGGGCACGTTCGCTTTCACCTGTTGCATCGATCGCATCACGTCGAGCGGCCGCGCGATGAGCTTGCGCGGGGCTTCGGGCCACTTCTCTTTCAGCTCCGCGGGCACGAAGTTGGCGCCTTGGCCGTAGGCGAGACCGGGAAGGAAGCTCGCGGCGAAGATTTTTCCCTGGCCGTAGGGCACTTCGATCATCGCTCGCGAGGAGCCATCGCGCAGCGGCATTCGGCAGCCGATGACAGGCATCCCGTCAATCGTCGCCATCGGCTTGATCTTCGGTAGATCGGTGCGTTCGTTGTACGTGTGACCTTCCTCGACGACGAACTGTTTTGTCGCGTCGTCCGGCCAGACCGCTTTGGCAAATCCGGGCAGATACGGCTCGTAGAATTCGTCGCGCGTCGCGGCACCGGCGCTCATGTACAGCACGCCGCCGTCTTTCACCCACTGATCGATCGCCGCCGACGCATCGCGGCTCACGCACCAGTCGGTCAGGTAGAGGACTTTGAAATCCTTCAATCGTCCGCTCGCCAGATCTTCTTCGCGCAGCCAATCTGGTTGAATCTGCTCGTGTCGCAATGCATGCCAAACGAGTCGTTTTTCCACGAACGCCGCCGGGTTCTCCGTGTGCCACAAATCGTGGCTCACGCAATACGCAATCGCCACCGGATCGCGCACAGGTTTGGCGGCGCAGATGACGTCCTCGCATTTCTCCAGGGCCCGGCCGATCTTCGCGATGCCGTCGTATTCGCTCCGCAAATCTGACCAGTAGTTCTCGGTGCCGATGTACGTCGGGCCGAAGGTCCAGAAGAAGAACGATTTCGTCCCCTGCGCGATATCGGAGTAGCACTTGAGGCGCAGATAATCGTCATCACTCACGGTGATAAGCGCGCGCAGATGCATGTCGTGACCGGCGATTGCGCTGCTGCAGATCGAGTTGTAATATTCGGTCGTCTGCGCGCCGGTCCACGTGTAATCCGGGCCGTACATGTGGTTCAAGCCGATCCAATCCTCGGCCGAGAGCTGGTCGACCGCGCGCTTCTGACCGACGTCGAACAGATCAAGCAGCCGATAGCTCATGCCAATCGTCGGCGGACCCCACGCGTTCAGGAACCCATGATCCGTGGGAAGCGTTTCGGTTTTCGAACCGGGAAACGTCTGGTGCACGAGATCCGTCTGATGCCGGAGCTGGTCGGCCGACCACGACTGAGCAAACTTGGCGGCGTAATACCACATCCGCCGAGTCGGAAGATCCGCATCGCGCGGCAATGACTTAAGGGCACCCAGGCCCTTCGGATACTCAATCTGATCGATCGGCTTGGGAAGATCGCTGTCTTTGACGTGATGTGCCCGCAGATACTCGCGGAACCACGTCGTTGCCTTGTTGTCCTTCGCGACGTTCGGATCGATGGCCGACACCTCGTCGCCGAGCACCCAGTGCGAAGTGCCTTCGTGCAGGAGCCATGGGTCCGTGTTCGCCTCGAGTGCATCGGACTGCTTCTTCCACTCGCGATCGCTGACTTCCGGTTCGTTGCCATAGAGCCAAAGCGTCTGATACGAACGAAGGCCGTGCTCGCGGAGGAATTTGGCGTCGGCGCCGAAGGTGTTGAAGCCGAGCTGCATCAATGTCGCGTAATTGATTCGCGCCAGCGCCGGGTCGTATGGCCCCCAGAGCGCGCTGATGAATTGAAACTGCTTCAGCACGATCGGCTTATCGCCGGTTGCTTCTTTTGCCCACTTGAGCTGTCGCTCGCACATCTGCGAGCCCGTTTCGAATTCGTCTTTGTGCTCGCGGAGAGGATTGGGGACGAGGAAGCCGATTACGGATGATTCGCTGCGCTCGGTGAACTTGAGGACGACGCCGGCGTCCGTTGGTGCGTCGCCAAGCTCGACTTCCATCGCGACCCCCGTCTTGGATGCGGGTTCGAGTGTGATCATCACCGATGGCCATTCTGCAATTCCGCCCGCGCGGTTCATCCGGCCATGCCATTTCCAGTCAGACAGGTTCACCCACTCGCTCCACTCGTTGCTCGCGGCCGTCGTTTTTAGGGGAAAAGTCCAGGGATCTTCATGCGGATGCCCACCGATCGCGAGCTTCTGGCCCTTGGTGCTCTGGGTGAGGGTCGGTTCGATGACGCGCGCGCGAAGGTAAATGTCAGCCGCGCGAACTGTGGTACAGACCACACAAATCGCGACAGAGAGTATGACGATTCGAACGACTCGGGGCATGTCCACCTCACGGCAATTCAGCAATGACAGTAACCGAACCGGGAATTCAGGCAACGATTGCGAAATCTTTTGGAATCGGTGACGCTCTTGTGTAACGTATCGCCGATAAGGGTTCGGGGCCGGGCAATCAGTTGTGACAACTCAAGGATGGTTTATGGGGAAGACGTCGTCGCTGCGCGCGTGCATGATCGAGGCATTGGAGAACCGCACTTTTCTGGCGACTGATCCGGCGCCGGGATTCCTCGGGGCTTATTACAACAACACCAACTTCAGCGGCAAAAGCGTCTGGCGGATCGATAAGGTCGTGAACTTCGACTGGGGCACCGGTTCACCCGACGCGGCGAAGATCGATGCGGACACGTTCTCCGCGCGATGGACGGGGCGGCTCAAAGCGCCGACGTCGGAGACCTTCACGTTCTACGTGACGAGCGACGACGGCGCGCGGCTGTGGATCAACCACCAGCTGATCATCAACGACTGGAAGTCGCATCCGACGCAGACGGACAAGGGCTCGATCGCGCTGACCGCGGGGAAGCGATACGACCTGCTCCTGGAATACTTCGACAACACCGGCAGCGCGAATGTCTCGCTGAAGTGGCAGACCGCCACGCGGGCGAAGGCGACGATTCCTTCGACCGCGATTTACGCGGCCGATCCGACGGTGCTCACGCAGATCGATCACGGCATCGCGTTCGCGCAGGATCAACTCGCGCGATCGCTTTCGGATTTCGGAAAGAACACCACGCAGTTCCCGCTGCGCAGCAATAAGGATGGGACGTGGGTGACGGTGAACGCCGACGATTGGACCAGCGGATATTTCGGCGGAAATCTGTGGGAGATGTATGCGCTGACCGGCAACAACAGTTATTGGAAAGACAAAGCGACGATGTGGACCAGCCCACTGTCGGGCGAGAGCAGCCAGCCCGGCGATCACGCGTCGCGATTGATGGACACGTTTCTGCCGCTCTACAACGCGACGGGCGATGTGAACGCGAAGAACGTGCTGCTCGCGGCGGCGGTGTCCAAGAACGCGCAGTGGAATGAGACGGTCGGCGCGTTTCGAACCGTCGGCATCACCAGCACAAGTGGAAATCCAAAGGCGAACTTCGGCGTGCTGATGGATCAGACCGCCGACCTGGAACTGATGTTCTGGGCGGCGAAGCAGACGGGGAATCAGACGTATTACAACCGCGCCGTTCGTCATGCGGAAAACGTGATGAACCATCTCGTTCGCTCCGACGGCACGACGATCCAGCGCGGGTATTTCGATTCTGCCACCGGCGACTTCATCAGCGCCGAAACGTACCAGGGCTACAGCAACACGAGCACGTGGTCGCGCGGGGAGTCTTGGGCGATTCTGGATTTTCCCATGCTCTATCGCGAGACGGGGAAGACGGAGTTTCTCACCACCGCGAAGAAGGTAACGGACTGGTGGCTCGCGCACATTCCGAGCGACGGCGTGCCGTATTGGGATTTCGACGATCCGAAGATTCCCAACGCCTATCGCGACAGCTCCGCGGCGGCGATCGCGGCGTCTGGCATGCTCGATCTCTCCAACGTCCTCAAGACAAGCGACCCGACGAACTCCGCCACGTATCGCGCGGGCGCAGAGAAGATTCTCTCGTCGCTGCTCAGCACGAACTATCTCACTGAAGGCACCGCCAGCCGCGGGATCATTACGCACGGCGCGCAGGTCGTTCCGAAAAACATCGGCGACGACACGTCGCTCATCTTTGGCGACTACCATCTGCTTCAGGCGATCGATCGTTATCGAAATAGTTGATTTGCAAGTAACGGGCTGAAGAACCACACACTTTGGGGAACCATGTTCAAAGTCGAATCGCTCGAATCGCGTCGCTTGATGTCGTTTGGCCAGCTGGACACAACATTCGGCACCGGTGGACGCGTGCAGACGACGGAGCAGAACACGCCGCTCGTGTCTGACCTGCAGGTCGTCGCCGGCGGAAAGATCCTGGCCGCGGGAAACAACGGGATCGTCCGCTACAGCTCGACCGGCGTGGCCGATTCCACGTTCGGCACCGCCGGGGTCGTCTCGATCTCGGGGGTTGTGCTCAAAGGCGTCGTACAAAACACATCGGGACAGATTTATGCGCTCGTGAATGCGAGTGCGGGCACCGTTCTTCTGCGCTACACGACCGCCGGCGTGCTGGATTCGACATTCGGGACGGGCGGAACGGTGCTCGTCTCTGCGAGCCGCACGTTCTCGCCGTCATCGCTCGCGATTCAGGCAGATGGAAAGCTGCTGATCGCCGGGACCGTGCGCACCAACGGTGGAGACGGCGCAACCTCTCGCGTGTATCGGCGCAACGCCGATGGCACAGGCGATTCCACCTTCGGCAGCGGGGGAACGGTCGACTTCACCCTCGGCGCCGTGAATGTCCTGACTCCGGTCGCGAAGGACGTCGTCACGGGTATCGCCGTGACATCGGGAGGAAAGATTCTCGTTGGCGGAGGCTCGCTCGCATGGGCTCCATCGTTTACCGATCCGGACACCGGTGAGTTCATCGATGCCGCATACGGGGATACAGCGTTCGCATCTGTGCGCCTCACCAGCGGCGGCGCACTCGACAGCACGTACGGCACAGGTGGAATTGCGCGCAGCGTTTATGCGAGCGGCGGGTCGTATGGTCTGCCCGGGACATTCGCCATGAAATCGGATGGCTCGGTGGTCGTTTCCGCTTATACCGATCGATTCACCGTCGCCCAGTTTTCCCCGAGCGGCGCGGTCGTATTCGACACCAAGCCAGATGCTCTCGGTTTTGGAGGGCCGGTCGACAGCGTGGCGCTCGCCGATGGACGCGTGGTGTTTCTCGCCAGCCCGATGAGCGGCAACGATGGGCGCGGGCTTCAAATGGCGGCGATCGATGGAACCGGAGCCATCGGGAACATCGTCTGGACCAATTCTTCCGATGGCGTTGCGACGTACAACACCGCGGCGCTGGCGGTGGCATCCGATGGAAAGATTCTTTACGGCGCAACAGCGGCCGCGGGCACGTCGATCGAAGTCGGCAAGCTCGACAAAGGCAACGCCGGTGACCCTCGTCCGGACAACTTCACCGGTGCCGAAAACAATGCGATGATCGAAGATTCAAACGGCGGATTGCATCTGGCGTATTACGATATCGTCGCGAATAATCTGAAGTACGCGTACCGAAATCCGCAGGGCATTTGGTCACCGGCGGTTGTGGTCGATTCTACGCCGTATTCCGGCCAATACGTGTCCATCGCGCTCAAGAGCAACAACATTCCGGGCATTGCCTACTTCTGCGGGAATACCGGCGATTTAAAATACGCCAGTACAACGAATCGTACGTCATGGACGACGCAAACCATCGAGAGCGCGGGAAGCGTTGGCCTCTATCCGTCTCTTCAGTTCACGACGAATGACAACCCGACGATCACTTACTACAAGAAGACCACCGGCGATTTGCGCTTCGCAATTTTCAGTGGCACCTCGTGGGGATATGAAACGGTGGAAAGCAACGACGACGTCGGCCGCAGCAGTTCGCTCGCGATCGATCCGTTCTCGAATCATTTTACGGTTTCGTATGTCGATTCGACGACCGGCGACATCCGTTTCGCCTCGCATCAGAAGGGCGGAACGTGGGCGATTCAAACGGTCGCCAAGACCAAAGGCGCCGATTTTCTGACGCTTACCTACGACTGGTCTACCGCATACATCAGCTACTACGACGCCTACAACGGCGATCTCCGCTTGGCGTCGAAGTACTACTATGACACGACGTGGTCCAGCCGATTGATCGCCAGCAAAGGTGCGGTCGGCTTGTACAACAAGCAGGTGACGAACAACTACACTTCGGAAGTCTTCGCCTATAACCGTACGCTGAACCAAGTCAGCATGTACAACTATTACGACAATTCGGAAACGACGATCGCAACAGGCGGCGGAAAGTTTCTATCCGTCGCACATGCGTTGGATGACCTGAATCTGGCGTACTACGACACGACACTGGGCGCGCTGAAGGTGCGATCGGGTCCGCCGTTGAATTGAGCCGCGAGCGACAGATGCACCTTATCGAACCGCTTGAGCAGCGCCGTCTGCTTTCATTTGGCCAGGTGGATCCCACGTTCGGGACGAACGGCCGCGTGCAGACGCCGGAGCAGCGTGTACCGCTTGTCTCGGATCTCAGCGTCGCTTCCGACGGCACGATCCTCGCCACCGGGAACAATGCGATCGTGCGTTACACCGCGTCGGGCGCACCGGATTCATCGTTCGGCGTTGCTGGCGTTGTCTCATTCTCGAACGTCGTCATCATTGGGACCGTCCAAAACGTATCGGGCCAGATTTACGCCTTGATGCGGACGGGTCCGAACACCGTGCTGCGGCGCTTTTCGCATGCGGGGGTGCCGGACGCTGCTTTCGGCACCGTGCGCGTTTGTTCAACGCGATCGTTTCAGCCAACTTCAATCGCAATACAACCGGACGGAAAGCTGCTGATCGCGGGTGGCGTGGGCGGGGAAATGCTGTACGAAGGGACGCCGCGGGTGTACCGGCGAAATGCGGACGGCACGGGCGATCTGGCCTTCGGCACAGGGGGCGTCGCGAACTTCACGTTCGGCACCACCAGCATCTTCAAACCCGACGCGACCGAAACTGTCGTGGGAATTTCAGTCACGTCGGCTGGAAAGATTCTCGTTGGCGGAGGCTCGCTCGTCTGGTCTCCGCCGTTTTCCGACGACAATACCGGCGAAGAAGTTGACAGCATCTTCGGCGATACCATCTTCGGTTCGGCGCGATTCAACAGCGACGGCACGCTGGACAGCTCATACGGCAGCGGCGGAATCGCGCGAGCGGTGTACGCCACAAACGGATGGTATGCGCTGCCCACAACGTTCGCGACGAAGAGGGATGGCTCGGTTGTTCTCGCCGCGCGCCCGAAGAAACTCGCCATTGCAGAGTTCTCTTCGTCGGGAACGGTTTCATTTAACCGCACAACCGGCACGCCGGGAATCGGTGTTCCGACTGACAGCGCTGCGCTCGGAGACGGGCGCGTGCTGATACTCGCCCGGCCCAGACGCGGGGACGGGCGCGGTATGCAACTCGCGGCGATCGACGCGAGCGGTGAATTGGGCAACATCGTCAACACCAATTCGTCGAACGGGATTGACCTGAATGATTCCGCGGCGATGGCGCTCTCGGCCGATGGCAACGTGCTTTACGGCGGAACTTCGAGCACCGACTCCGCCATCGAGTTGGGCGAGCTCCAAGTCGGCAATGTGAACGATCCGAGACCCGACAATTTTATTGGCGGCGAGAACAACTCGATGGTTGAAGACTCCGCCGGGGGGCTGCATCTCGCGTATTACGATTCAATCGCCAACGATCTTAAGTACGCATATCGCGATCCGCAGGGCATCTGGTCGCCAACCATTGTGGTGGACTCGACGCCCTATGCGGGCGAATACGTTTCGATTGCGCTGCGAAACGACAACATTCCTGCGATTGCGTATTACGCAGCAAACACCAGCGATCTGAAATACGCCACCACGGCGAACCGGACGTCATGGAGGACGCAAACCGTTGACAGCCCGGGCACCGTTGGGCTCTATGCGTCCCTGCAATTCTCATCTCAAGGCGCGCCGGGGATCGCGTATTACGACAAGACCCTCGGCGATCTGCGGTTCGCGATTTTCGATGGTACCGCGTGGCAATTGCGAACGATCGACAGCAAAGGCGATGTCGGCCGCAGCTGTTCACTCGCGATCGACCCGTGGTCGAATCATTTCACCGTTGCCTACGTCGATTCGAGCACCGGCGACGTTCGCTACGGCTCGCGCGCCAAGAGCGGCAAGTGGGCGGTTGAAACCGTCGCCAGCCCTGGCGGCGCGAATTTCGTGTCGCTCGGAAACGACACGTCCACAACCTTCATCAGCTATTACGACGTCCCACATGGCGACTTGCGCCTCTCATCAAAAGCAGTGGAAAGCGCTGATTGGGAGGACGAGCTCTTTGCAAGCAAAGGAAACGTCGGGCTTTACAGCGACGTCGTCTCGCAACCGCTCGCATCATCCGCGATCTTCGCCTACAACCAGACGCTCGACACGGTGGGGATGTATATCATCGGCTGGAAGCAGGACATCATCGCGACCGGCGGTGGGAAGTTTCTGTCGGCCGCCCGCGGATTAAGCGAATCAAATATTGCGTATCAGGACACTGGGCTGCACGCGCTCGTGATAAGGTCCGGCACGAATGCGGGTTGATCTTTCCTCGGAGGACAATTGCATCTCGTCGAAACGCTTGAACCGCGGCGATTGATGGCGTTTGGAGATCTGGTTTCTTCCTTTGGCAGCGCCGGCGCCATCAACGCCGATAAGGGCTTCTCAGGCATTCTCGCCACATCCGGCGGGAAGTTCCTCGTTCCCGGTGTGACGAGCGCCGAAGGAAATACCGTTCGCCGATACACGTCGTCCGGCGCGCCGGATACGACGTTCGGAAACAATGGCGTCGTGACGCATCTGCCCGACGGAGAGCAGTTGCTGGCGGTGGATTCTGCGAGTGGAAAGATCTATGTGCTCGCGACGGCAGCGAATGCTGCAATCGAATCCCTGACGCGCCTCACCAGCAGCGGCGCGGTCGATACCACCTTCGGCACGCAAGGGACCGCATCCGTCGCGTACGACCAGATCTCTAATCCGTGCATGACGGTGCAGAGCGACGGCAAAATATTAATCGGCGGGAGCGTGTATGCCAGCGACACCAGAAATACGACAACCGTTATCGATCGATTCAATACAACGGGCGCGCGGGATTCATCATTTGGCACGGGAGGACGAGTTGATCTAACGCTTGCCACGCCGGTTACCGATTTCCCGCAGGGGAACGATCAACTGGCCGGGATCGAAGACGTTGCCGGCGGGAAAATCCTGCTCGCTGGGAGCGCCGCCGACGAGGACCAATACGCTAACGCCGCCGATTCGCAGTTCGTCGTGGTTCGTCTTACATCTGCCGGCGCCATCGATACGAGCTATGGCACGAGCGGTTTTGCTCGCAGCGGTTTCGATGACAACCTCTATTTTTTCGGTGGCGCGCGCAGCGCGTTCCAGCCCGACGGCTCGGTGGTGCTGATTTCGACCGTCTATCCAATCGACGGGCTCGAGCGCACCGTCATTGACAAATTCTCGCCTTCCGGTGCGCGCGTGTACGACGTGATCAGCGACGAGGAACACCTCGGCGCGCCCGTACAAGCGACCGTCCTGCCGGATGGCCGCATCGGTGTCCTCGGGATTCGCGGAACGTACACGGAGTCTTTTTGGGAACTCGCAACGATCGATCCCGCAACCGGCGACATGTCGAATGTTATCCAGACGCTCGACAGCGGGGTGGGCATCGCAGCGGCATCCGATGGCAACATCCTTGTCGCCGCGCCAAGCGAAATCGACAAGCTCGACGCCGGCGTCCTCGGCGCGCCCAAGCCGGACGATTTCGTCGGCGGGACAATCAACTCGATCGCTTACGGCACCGACGGCTCGATTCATCTTGCGTACTACGACACGATCGCGAACGACCTGAAATATGCGTATTGCTCCCCGGAGGGATTCTGGTCGCCGACGGTTGTGGTCGATGCGACGCCGTACGCCGGGCAGTACGTTTCTCTCGCGGTGCGAAGCGACAATCTCCCGGTGATTGCCTACTTTGAAGGTAACACCAGTTCGCTGTGTTACGCTTCCACCACCAATCGCACGTCGTGGACCACGCAGACGATCGTCAGCAAGGGTAGCGTCGGCCTGTATCCGTCGCTTGTGCTCACGGCAGATGATGTTCCGGCGATCAGTTACTACGACAAGACCCACGGCGATCTGCGCTTCACGATGAATCGCGGCGGATCGACATGGGGATTCGAGCCGATCGACACCACCGATGATGCAGGCCGCTTCAACTCGCTCCAGATCGACATCTATGCCGGGCAGTTTTCGGTCGCGTATGTGGACAGCACGACCGGCCAGATCAAATACGCGGCGCATCAAAAGGGCGGGCATTGGGCGACCCAGCTCGTCGCCACGCAGCATGGAAGCGATCTGCATCTCAGCGGCGAAAACATCACGTATTACGGCACGGATCACCACGACCTGCGCCGCGCCGATTTCTTCCGTAGCTCATGGCATGACAAGGCGGTGCTGACCGCCGGCTTCATCGGTGAATACAGCTACTTCGCATACCCGAGCCGTCGTGGAGAGGAATACTCGCCGTACTTCATCACCTACGATCAATCGCATGATCGGCTGATGGTTACCGGTGACCCGAACACCAACGGCCCGGACGTAACCGTACCGATTGTGGACGGCGGCGGCGCCTTCCTCTCTGTCGCGGAGCTTTACACCACGAACTACGTCTTCGCCTACTACGACACAGCGCTCGGCGGACTGAAAGTCCGCCTGGGACCAGACTATGGTGAAGGGTAAATCGAATTCGCGTTTCGGAATTGGGCCCGCTCGGATTCGAACCGAGAACCAAGGGATTATGAGTCCCCTGCTCTAACCGTTGAGCTACAGGCCCGCGCTCACGTAGCGCAGCGGTCAGATCGTATCCACCTGCGAGCGCGGAGCCAAACGACTAGAGCCAAAGACGCAAGCGACTCCGTGGGTTGGCCTCACGGAGTCGCTTGCGGAATGAAACACCCTGTTCGCTCTTACCAGAACACGGGAACGGGATTGGTGCTGGTGCCGCCCCAGCCCGGTGCAAGTTCATCTTCGCCGGGCACGTAAGCACCACTGAAGTAATCCGTGAATCTGTAGTTCTTCCCGTCGAAATCGGTGAACGCCGCTCGTCGCGGGGCGATCGAGGTGGCGTGGCCGTCGCCGAACAGGTTGTTCTTCCAGCCACTGAAGGCGTTCTTGTTCTTTCCGTGCAGATACGCGAAGCCGAATCGGCCCGACATGCTGGTGGCGGCGCCGGCCTGGCGCGATTGGTCGGTGGCGATGACGATCTTAGCCGCGTTCTTGTCGCCCACCTTGTTCATGTAGTCGTCACGATTGTCGCCGCTGTGATTGCGATCCCAGAAGCGCCAATCGAGGCACTCGTTATGCGCCGCAGGAGGTGGGTAGGGACCTCTCCAGTGATAGAGCGGGTAATAGGGGTTCGGGCAGCCCATGTACCAGTAGCCGATCAGACCGTTAGCGCGGAAATCATCGGGCGCATGCGAGGTTGAGCTGCCGGCGGGCTCGCTGTCCCAGAGATAATTGCCCGGGCAGTAAAAGATCTTCAGGCCGCCGGCGTTGAACGTCGTCGCATCGTAATCCCCGTTTGGATTGCAGAGCTTAAACAGCGCGCGGCGCACGTCGGGATACCAGATCTTATCGGGGATGCCCGAAAGGGTGAGCGAGCCGCCGCCGGAGATGCGCTCGATCGTCGAGAAATTCGTGGGAGGCAGATAGCCCTTGTTCTCGTTGGCGTAGATGTAAAGCATCTGTCCGATGCTCTTGAGATTGCTCAGGCACTGCGTGCTTTGCGCTTGCGCCCGAGCGGCCTGGAGCGACGGCAGCAGCAGCGAGATGAGCACGGCAATGATGCCGATGACGACGAGAAGCTCAACCAGGGTGAAAGCGCGAATACGACGAGACATGAGGAACCTCCAAATCAGTTCAGCACGGCCGACAACGCGTAGAGATGATTTCAATCTGACATGGAGCAAGGCGAGGCGACCGTCGAAGCGCCGACATGCAGGGAGGCACTTGCCCCGTCCCGCCAACTCATTGGCTCCCAATCAAATTGATTGCAATCCCATATAATGGGTGGATGTGCGACATGCAACCGCAAAAAGTGAAATTTGATTGATTCCCAACGATTGCAATCGCGACAGGTGGCTTGCAGAACGCGCAGGTCTCGGAGATTTCGCTAGTTAGAGCGATTCATTGCGCGACGGCGTGGGGAAAAAATTATCAAGAAAATGAAAAAAGGGATGGCGCAAATCGCCATCCCTTTCGCGGCGTTTGGTTTCAGCATCTTGCTAGTGGGCAACGGCCGGCGCCGCTTCCGGCGCTTCCCCGCCGTTGATCAGCGTCGCGCCGCCGCCGGCGAAGGTCGCGCTGTACGCGTCTTCGAGGTTGTAGCCCGATTCGCCATGCTGACTCAGATCGAGGCCATCGTATTCGTCCGATTCGCTGACGCGCAGTCCGACGGCCGCATCGACGATCTTCAGCAGGACGAATGCGCCAACGGCCGCGATGATCCAGGTCACGACCGTCGCGAGCAGCTGGTTCACCACCTGATACCCGTTGCCGTAGATCAGGCCTTCGTAGTTGGTGTTCGGTGTCTTGATCAGCGCGTTAATCCCGGACGACGCGAACACGCCGGTAAGGATTGCGCCGAGCGTTCCGCCGAGGCCGTGCACGCCGAACGCGTCGAGCGAATCATCGTAATCGAACACGTGCTTGAGCGATGTCGCGCCGAAGAAGCAGACGATTCCGCCGATGAATCCCATGATCAGCGACGACATCGGCGTGACAAATCCGCTCGCTGGCGTGATCACGACCAGCCCTGCGACGGCGCCGGAGATCGCGCCGAGCACCGTCGGCTTACCGGTCTTGAACCATTCGATGAACATCCAGCCGAGCGTCGCCGCCGCGGCGGCGAAGTGCGTGTTCACCAGCGCCGCGCTCGCGAGGCCATTGGCTTGCAGCGCGCTGCCCGCGTTGAACCCAAACCAGCCGACCCAGAGCAGCGCCGCGCCGATCACGCTCAGGACGACACTGTGCGGTGGCATGGGAACTTTTCCATAACCACGACGTTTGCCCATCACGAGCGCGCACACCAGCGCCGACACCCCCGATGAAATGTGAACGACCGTTCCGCCCGCGAAGTCGAGTGCGGGAATCCCGTAACCGCCCGGCGGAAGCGACCAGCTGAACAGTCCGCCTTTGCCCCACACCATGTGCGCCATCGGGCAATACACGCAGATCAACCACAGCGTCGAGAAGAGGAGCATCGCGCTGAACTTCATGCGCTCCGCGTACGCGCCGCAGATCAGGCCGGGCGTGATGATGGCGAACATGAGCTGGTACGCCATCCACGTGGTGTGTGGGATCGTCGGGGCGTAGTCCACGTTTGGCGCCGCGCCGACGTGATTGAGGAATGCGTATTCGAATCCCCCGATGAATCGCGTGCCGGTGCCGAATGCCAGCGAATAGCCGACGATCGCCCAGATGATGGTGACGATCGCCATCAGGATGAAGCTCTGCATCATCGTCGCGAGGACGTTTTTGCGGCGAACGAGTCCGCTGTAGAAAAGCGCGAGCCCCGGTCCGGTCATCATCAGGACCAGCGCGGCCGAGACCATCATCCAGGCGGTGTCGCCCGAATCGATCTTGCCCGAGGCGACTTCATCGGCGCCGGCCTTGGAACAGAAACCCAGAAATAGTGCGAGAAGTGCGAACGAGAGAAAGGCTCGAGAGCGTGCGCGTACCATTCGATTCCTCCATGGCGACGCGCGTCGCGCGTCGAGACCGTGTTCAAGAGCAACGCGTCTCAACGCAGGAGGAAGAGGCAAGATTTGTTCATTCGTGGATTGTTCATTTATTCATTTCAGAATTGCGATGAGCGCCTCTGAAATGAACAAATGAACAAATTCTTCAATGAACAATGAACGATGCCCTCGCTTAGAGGGCCGATTCGTTTTTCTCGCCGGTGCGGATGCGCACCACTTCCAGAACGGGGTAGACGAAGATCTTGCCGTCGCCGACTTCTCCGGTGCGGGCTGATTCGGTGATCGCCTCGACCGCATTCGCGGTCTCATCCGATTTCACGCAAATCTTCAGCAGCACCTTCGGAACGAAACCGACGTCCATCTTCGCACCACGATATCGCTCGGTATGGCCCATCTGTCGGCCAAAGCCTTTGCACTCGACCGCGGTCACGCCCAGGATGCCAAGCTTGGCAAGGGCGGCCTTCACGGCGTCGAGTTTATGTGGCTTGATGACGGCTTCGATCATCTGCATCGCTGAACTCCTTGGATTCACGAACACTGCAAACAGTCCCCGAGCCGACATCATACCGCGAGCCCTCCGCGATCCATAAAGATGCACCGCGGGCGTTGAGACTCGCTTTGCCTAAAACAACACCCGTGCCACGAGCGCTTCGCCCGTGCCATTTGGATGAGTTCGACTCGATAGTGCTGATAGGAAAAACACTTAGGCCGCTTCGCCGCGCATTCAACGAGCTTTTCAACGCCTGCATCAAAAAGCGGCAAGTGGAGGTGAAGTGATGATCCGTGCCTAAATTCTACTCGCGCGCGACTTCGTCGAGCACATGCTCCGCGACGAAGATCGGGACGCTGGTCGCCACGCCCAGCGCGATCGCATCGCTCGGCCGCGAATCGACTTCGATCATCTCGCCATTTCGACGAATATGAATGCGGGCGAAAAAGGTGTGCTCCTGCAGATTGTTGATCACAATCTGCTCGATGGTCCCGCCCATCTCCTCGATCACATTCGCCAGCAGATCATGCGTGAGCGGCCGCGGAGTGGGAATGTTCTTCAGCCGGCGGTCGATCGCGTACGCTTCAGGGTTGCCAATGACAATCGGAAACTTCCGCTCGCCGTCCACTTCCTTCAGCACGATGAACTGCTGATCGGCCATCTCGCTGATGATGATCTTGTGCAACTCCATCTGAACGGCCATGAACGGCTCCTAGGCTAATTCAGAACGTAGAACTCGCGCCAACAGGTGTCAAGCTAAGACATTGTAGCTATTGATTTTGGATTTTGGATCGCGGATTTTGGAGGAAAGCGAAACGAACCACGAATGAACACGAATCTTCACGAATGGATTTCTGATTCGTGTTCATTGGTGTCCATTCGTGGTTCAATACTTTGTAAGGAACAACGATGCATTATCGCCGTCTTGGAGACTCTGGAATCAAGCTGTCGGAAATTGGCCTCGGTGGTTGGCTCACCTTCGGCAACGCACTCGACGCCAAGGCCGCTCGGGATGTGATGAACAAGGCGTTTGACGTCGGCATCAACTTCTTCGACTCCGCCAACGTCTACGCCGCCGGTCGCTGCGAGGAAGCCTGGGGCGAAATGCTCACGGGCCGCACCCGCAGCAGCTACGTCCTCGCAACCAAGGTCTTTTTCCCGATGGGCCAGGGCCCCAACGACCGCGGGCTCTCGCGCAAACACATCATGGAACAGTGTCACGCGAGCCTGCGCCGCTTGCGCACCGATTATATCGATCTCTACCAGTGCCACCGCTACGACGAAGAAACCCCGCTGGAAGAAACGATCCGAGCGATGGACGATCTCATCCGCCAAGGCAAGATCCTCTACTGGGGCTTCTCCGAATGGCCGGTCGAAGCGATCGAAAAATGCCTGCAAATCTGCGGCGACCGCTACTACAAACCCAAAAGCTCGCAACCCTGCTACAACGCGCTCAACCGTAAAATCGAACCGAAGGTTCTCCCGCTCTGCGCCACAGCCGGCATCGGCCAAGTCGTCTTCTCCCCGCTCGCCCAAGGCCTGCTCAGCGGAAAGTACAAACCGGGTCAGAAATTCCCCGCGGGTTCTCGCGCGACCGACGACCGCCAAAACCAATTCATCCGCCGCCTCGTCGAAGACAACGCGCTCTTAGAAAAAATCCAACGCCTGGAAACCGTCGCCAGAGATAACAACTGCACAATGACCCAACTCGCCCTCGCGTGGATCCTGCGAAAAAAAGAAATCACCAGCTGCATCATCGGCGCGACACGGCCCGAACAAGTCGAAGAAAACGCCGAAGGCAGCGGGATCAACCTCGATGACAACGCGATCCGAAGGATCGACGAACTGCTGGCGTGAAAAAGGGATCCGCAATGAGCAGCGAGAAGCGATTCTTTGTACTGCGTCAGGACTTGGACGAGCCGGGACTCTGCAACTTTGATTTTCTCGAAAAAGACTGGCTACTCGGCGGAACGCTTAAGACCGGAATGCTTCTCGCAGAGTTGCGAGAGATCTCGCTCCAACTGGTCGGTCAAGGGAAAGTTCGCGATTACATGACGACTGTTGGTGGGATACCAATCGTCTCTGAACGAGCGGCAGAGGTCCTGCGTGGCATTGCGAAACGAGACATTCAACTCATTCCGGCCCGCGTGATCGATTCGCCGTTCGATGATGCCCTGTATATATTGAATGTCCTGAACCGCATTGACTGCCTTGATGAAAAGAACAGTGTGATCTCCGGATATCGAGGCCCAAAGGATTTTGGAGGCGTGATCAAGCCATCCATCGACGAATCAAAAGTGAAGGAGCAGCGCCTCTTTCGAATCGATAGTTGGCACGTCGTCGTGATTACACAAGTGGAAGTCGCGAAGGCTTTCGCGGCAGCGAGCGTAACCGGCGCAAGATTCGACCCCACGAAGTGAATTGGTTCAACACCGCGAGGATCTGATGGGCCGCGACCTAATTCAAGCCTGTAGTCGGTTGGTTTGGCTCTGCCGGACATCTTTGACGCATCAATGGAGTCGGGCACAGCCGGACCTCGGTTCCTCGCGTTAGATCAACGATGAACTATTGCCTTATGCCAATGGCGAATCCGATACCGAATGAGGCGCTGCGGCGATCGGACGTTCCGCCGCGAGACGCGGACTGGTCGAGAGTGGTGCGCTTCGCACAGACGTTCAACGAATACATGCAGATGGGCGCTGTTTCACCGTGCGCGGAGGTCGCAAATCATCGGCGGGACTGCAAGACGCTTTCCGATCTGCGTGCTTGTTTGTTCCTGGAGTACCGGCGGCACAATCACTTCGGATATCCGCCCGCTTCGGAGAAGATGCAGGATATCTACGACCTGCTGGATCGGATTCGGGAGCAGGCAAAGCCGGATTAAATCACAGTGCTCAGTGGAGCAGTCGCGCATGGCTCAGGCGAAGTCGAACTTCCTGGATTTCGTACGCGTGGTCGTGAAAGGCGACGTGGGAGAAGTCGTGCGCGCCCTGAAGGCGGAGCCGGAGTTGGCGACGATGGCCGCGTGCGTTGGTGCTACCCGTCAGGATTCGACGAGCTTCTTCTTCAAAGAAGTAGGGCATTACCTTTACGCGGGGGATACGGCGTTGCATCTGGCGGCGGCGGGGTTTTATCTTTCGATCGCAAAGTTGTTGGTGGAGAACGGGGCGGAGGTTTCGGCGAGGAATCGGCGCGGGGCGCAGGCGATTCATTATGCGGCGGATGCGGGGCGATGGGAGCCGACGGCGCAGGGGCGGATGATTGAGTATTTGTTGTCGGCGGGGGCGGACGCGAATGCGGTGGATAAGAACGGCGTCGCGCCGCTGCATCGCGCGGTGCGGACGCGCTCGCTCGCCGCGGTGCGGGCGCTCTCGGACGGTGGGGCGGATGTGAGGTTGCGGAACGGGGCGGGTTCGACGCCGTTGCATTTGGCGGTGCACAATACGGGGGCGAGCGGAAGTGGATCGGAGCGGGCCCGCGCGCAGCAGACGGGGATTATTCGGTTGCTCCTGGAGCGCGGGGCGCGCGTGAGTGATCAGGATGGGAAAGGAACGCGTGTGCGCGAGGCGGTGCGGAGCGACTGGGTGCGGGGGTTATTGGGTGGGGCGACGTGATGACGCCGGCTGAACTCATCGAGCAGGATTGTTCGCTCCGAGCCGAAGCCGATGGGCTTCTCGCTCGGCACGGCGTGCTCAACATTCTGCGCGAACATGGGGAACCGCACATCAGCGGCAGCTATGCGATGCGGCTCATGACCTGGCGCGATCTGGACATTTATCTTGCGATGCCGGACGTAACGGTACGGGCCTTCCTCGATGTGGGGCGTCAGTTAGTCGTCGCACTGTCGCCAAGGAAAGCTTCATACACCGATCATCTGAACTTTCCAGCGACCGAAGGTGTTCGAGGGTTTTACCTCGCGATCCACACGAAGCCATTAGACGCAGGCGGATGGAAGATTGACGTGTGGGGTGTTTCGCCTGAGCTCTGCGAAGAGCGCATGGTTTACTGCGAGCGACTGGCTGCGGAAATGACGGAGCGATCAAGGCAGAGTGCGTTAGTGATCAAGAACGAGGTCTGTCGTCACCCGGAGTATCGAAACTCGGTAACGAGTCACGACATCTATACGGCTGTGCTGTCTGGTGGGTGTACGTCGGTTGAAGAGTTTTGGCGTTACCACGCGAATCATCTCGCAACCGGATAACTATGGAAAGAACGTGCGAAGTTATAACGACGGGGTTGTAACCCTCGGCGATAAGTTTCGTATTACTAACTATGGAAACAATCACCGTTGATGTGCGACGCGTGGGGGCGGAGCGGGTGCTGGATCTGGAGGCGGATCTGGCGAAGGCTCGGTTGCTGGCCACACTGTTGGACTCGCAGTTCAGTTTCGCGGGGATCAAGTTTGGGCTCGATGCGATTGTGGGGCTTTTGCCGATCGTGGGAGATACGATCACGATGCTGGCGGGAATGTATCCGGTTCATCTGGCGAGAAAGCATGGGCTGGGGAAGCGATTGGAGTACCGGATGCTGGCGAATCTGGCGATCGACTACTTCGGCGGGTTGCTGCCCATCGTCGGGGATGCGTTTGACGTGGCCTACAAATCCAACCTGAAAAACGTGGCACTTCTCGAAAAAGCAATTTCGGGCCGCTCGCGTTAATCGCGAGATTTCTTCGAAAAAGTGAAGTTCGAGTTGGCGCGGCTGGACTATCATTGAATAGACATGCCCCTCGAAGTCCTCAACGACAAACAGCGGCTGCAGTCTCTCAAAGAGATGCTGCATCAGTACAGCGTTCCGGCGTCGGAAGCGCTGATCGAGCACAAGGCGGATGGGGCGGTGCAGTGTTTTGCTTGTGGGCATCGGTGCCTTGTGAAGCCCGGCCGCGACGGGGTTTGTCGCGTGCGGTTCAACGAGGATGGGACGCTGCTTGTTCCGCATGGGTATGTGGGAGCGCTGGCATGCGATCCGATTGAAAAGAAGCCGTTCTTTCATGTCTTGCCGGGGAGCGATGCGCTCACGTTTGGCATGCTCGGGTGCGATTATCATTGCGGATATTGCCAGAACTGGGTGACGAGCCAGATGCTTCGCGACGCGGATGCGATCGCGGCGCCGAAGTTTACGACGCCGAAGCAGCTCGTGGATCTGGCGATTGAGAACGGGGCGCCGGTTGTCGCGTCGAGCTACAACGAACCGCTCATTACGAGCGAGTGGGCCGTCGATGTGTTCAAGGAAGCGCGCTCGCGCGGATTGCGCTGTGCGTACATTTCCAACGGCAACGGAACGCCGCAGGTGCTCGACTTCATCCGCCCGCACGTTGATGCGTACAAGGTCGATCTGAAAGCGTTCAACGACAAGGCGTATCGACAGCTCGGCGGGGTACTCGAGAACGTTGTCAGCACCATTCGCATGCTGAAAGAGCGCGGCTTCTGGGTCGAGATCGTTACGCTGCTCGTTCCGGGGTTCAATGACAATCCCGATGAGCTGAAGGCGATGGCGGAGTTCTTGGGGTCCGTCGATCCGCTGATGCCATGGCACATCACGGCGTTTCATCCGGACTACAAAATGACGGACGGCTTTCGCCAGACGCGGGCGGATGATCTGATGAAGATCGTCGAGTTCGGCCAGCAGGCGGGGATGAAATACCTCTACCCCGGCAATCTCCCCGGCCAGGTTGGCGAGTGGGAAAACACCCGCTGTCATCACTGCAATGCGACGGTGATCGAGCGCTTCAGCTTCCGCGTCCGTGAGAACCGCGTTGGCGCGGACGGTGCATGTCCAAGTTGTGGCAAAACTTTGCCCGGTGTGTGGGGAAAGGCATCAGGGCATGGTGATGGAAGGGTGCGGCCGCTCTTATGACACGTAGTTTGATCCCCTCGTAGGGTCCGCTTCAGCGGACCGGTTACTTTTGAACGAAAGGCGAATAACCGGTCCGCTGAAGCGGACCCTACGAGGACAATTCCACAATGAGCCGTCTGTTGCCCTTTAGCCCACCCCCGCTAGATTAATCCACCCTGTGACAGACCAAACGACACCTATTGAGCCTGTGGCGGCGGAATCTGCGCCGATGAATCCGCGAGTGGTTGGGGCGTTGATCGTGGCGGCGCTCGCCGTGCTCGTGTTTATCCCGACCGTCACCTACGAATTCCTCAGCTGGGACGATTACAAGACCCTGGCACGAAACCCGGACTTCAATCCGCCGCCGGGCGAGAGCGTGAACATCGGCCGCTACTGGCTCGGGCCGCACATGGATCTGTACGCGCCGCTGACGTACACGGTGTGGGGAGCTTTATCGTCGCAGGCGCACACGGATACCCCTGATCCGGATACCGGCGTCACGCTCAACCCGATGACGTTCCACGCCATCAACGTGATTTTTCACGTCGGCGCGGCGCTCGTGGTGCTGATGATCCTGCGGCGGATATTCGACAACGAATGGATCTGCGTCGCGGGGGCAGCGCTGTTCGCGGTTCATCCATTACAAGTGGAAAGCGTCGCGTGGATTTCGGGGATGAAAGATGTTTTGGGCGGGGCGCTGGGACTCGTTGCGCTCTGGCAATATTTGCGATACGCGCAAGGAATTCAGTCGGAGAATCTCGAGCCATTATCCGAGCCTCCGCGCGTGATCGAACCCGTACCGGCGCCGCCCGTTGCGGAAACGAGCGCGACCGCTGAAGCGGGCGCGGCGCCGACGGAAGCTGAGCCCGAGCCGATCGAGCTGCATCTTTCGCCGATCGGATCGTACATCATCGGAACCATCTGCTTCGTACTGGCGATGCTCGCCAAGCCGCAGGCGGTCGCGATTCCGCTGCTCGCGATCGTGCTCGATCTGTTCGTCGCCCGGCGGCGCTTGGTCGATGCGGTCAAACCGTTTGTGCTGTGGCTGGCCCTGAGCATCCCGATCATCCTGCTCGGATGGCGTTTTCAGCCCGCGGAACACGCGTATTCGCCGCTCGCGGCGCGTCCGCTGGTTGCGCTCGATGCGCTCGCGTGGTACGTCGGAAAGGTCCTCTTTCCGCTCAAGCTCGCGATTGATTATGGACGAAATCCGAGTTGGCTCTTGCACAGCGCGCAGCGGTTTTGGACCTGGATCATTCCGGTCGCGCTGGCGCTCATCAGCCTCGCGACGTATCGCAAGTTCCGCTGGCTCGCGATCGGTTCGTTGCTTTTCGCGCTGGCGGTTCTTCCGGTGCTCGGGCTCGTTCGCTTCGACTTCCAGATTTTCTCGACCGTCACCGATCACTACGTCTACGTCGCGATGCTGGGCGTCTCGATCATCTTCGCGGGCGCGCTCGCTCAATTGAACAGCGACGTGTGGCTGCGCGTTGGCGCGGCGATTGTGCTGGTGCTGGCGGTGCTGAGTTTTCGGCAGGTGCGCACGTGGGCCGACAGCGAAACGATGTTCGATCACGCCGTCGCGGTGAACCCGGATAGCGTCGCGGGAAACAATTCACTTGGCGAGATCTGGTCGGGCAAGGCCGAGCAGTATCGCCACGCCGCGCAGCGCGCCCTCGCGGAGCGAAATGAAGAGATCTACCGCCGCAGCCTCGATCTCGCTTCAGAGGCGGATCGCATCAGCATGGAACATTATCTCGTCTCCGCGCGCATCCAGCCGAACGATCCGATGACGCAGTTCAATCTCGGCAACTCGATGCTCGCGCAGAAGAAGTTCGATGAGGCGGCCAAGTACTATCACAACGCACTGAATGACGTCATCAACTCGCCGCAACCGAAAACGGATTCCGACAAGATCGAGCGGCAATCCAAGATCGCGTTGTACTATTTCAACCTCGGAAACGTTTACGGCATCCTGAACGAGCCGGCCAAGGCGATCGACAATTTCCAAAAGTCGGTCGAAACGCTCCCCACACCCATCGCGGAGACGAACTGGGGCGTCGCGCTGACGGCGGAGGGGAAGAAAGATGAAGCCAAGCAGCATTTCTTGCGGGCGCTGGGGATGAACCCCAACTTCATGCGGGCCCGCGAGCGGCTTTACATGCTGACCACGCAGCCTTCGACGACGCAGAGCACGTCCGAACCGTCCACAAGGCCGAGCACGACCTCGCAAGCACCCAAATTAGCGACGAAACCGTAAGCGCCTGACGCGTCAAACAAACGAACTTGCCGGTTTTCCAAGCAGTCCCGTACCATGGCGTATGCACTGCTGAGGAGACACCTTATGGTTCGCTGGCGACTCGTTGCTTTTGCTACTGTGGGTCTTGTCACATCGGTTCTCCTCGCCAAGCCCGGGGTCGTCACCATGAAGGACGGCCACACCTACGAAGGCGACGTGCAGGAGAAGGACGCGCAGTCCGTTGTCGTGACCATCCACGGCGGGGAAACGCACCTCAGCCGCGACGACATCAGCAAGATCGAATACCACGACAACGTCCTCGACGAGTTCAACGATCGGATGGCGAAACTCGACGCGAAGGACGTCGATGGACGGATCCGCCTTGCGCGCTGGGCGTTCGATCAGGAGCAATACGATCTGTCCCGCCAGGCCCTCGAACAGGCGCTCGGCATCGATCCGAAAAATAAAGAAGCGCAGGACCTGCTCGAGACCGTGCGCAGCCAGATCCGCATGGAGCGCGTGAAATCGACGCAGCCGTCGACGTTGACGATCGGAGCAAACGCACAAGCGATGGCGAAGGCTTCACCCCAGTCGGATCGGAAGCTGCTCAGCGCCAACGAGATCAACAAGATCCGGCAGGAAGAATTGCGTGCGACGGACAACGGCGTTCGCTTCAACTTCACCAATGATGTGAAGAAGCGTTACGCGACGCTGATGAACATGGAGATCGGCACCGTCAACGCGATGCGGCCGCTCGATCAGGCACTGTCGATCCTGGATGGCAACTACCCCGAGGGCGTGCATCTTTCGGACGATGTGAAGGTGCTGTCCGATCCCGCGTCCATTCGCGATTATCGCAATCTCATCCAGCCGCTGATTATGACCGGCTGCGCGACCAGTGGTTGCCACGGCGGGCCGAACGGTGGGAACTTCATCCTTTACACGCTCACCGACAACGCCGAGGCGGTGTCGTACACGAACTTTTACATCCTCACGCAATACGTGCGGAAGGTCGGCAGCATGCAGCCAGGCGTGTTCGGCGCGACCGAGCGCCGTATGATCGACCGCGGAAACGGACACCTTTCACTGCTCGTGCAGTACGCGCTGCCGCCCGACATCGCCGAGTACGATCACCCGGACGTCAAAGGCTACCGCCCGATGTTCCACAACCTCGAAGATCAGGACATGCGCAGATTTGTGACGTGGATGGACGATACGCTGCGCCCGATGTACCCCGATTACGGCATCAGTTACACACCGCCGGTTGGGAAGGGAATGCCGACGACGCGCACGGCGACGACGAAGCCCACAACGACACCGAGGAAGTGAACATGCGCGCGGGCGGTCCGGTTTAGCCGCGAGCTTGCTCGCGACGGTTGCCTGCGCATGCGCGAGCAAGCTCGCGGCTAGACGAAAGAGACTTCGTTGCAGTGCACGGATTGAATCCGGCGCCCATTCGGCCGATCATGCGACCATGTCCCCCGCGTCCTTCCTCGCCCTGACAATCGGCATCACTGCGGCGGCGATCGCTGCGCAGATGTTTGTTCGCCAGCGGCGGCGTGCGGCGCTAAGCGAACTCGCCCGCGCCTGGGACATGCACTACAGCCCCGGCGACCGCTTTCGCCTCGCGGCGCGGGTCGCGGAACGTTTCCCGGTGCCCGGTGCGTCGGACGTCCGCGTGAACGATTTGATCTACGGCAACGAAGATGAACGGTATCGCTACATTTTCTCCGCCGAGTACACCGAAGGCGTGATTCGCTCCAAAAAGCGCGTGCGCCGCGTCGTCACCTTCACCGAACCGAAAGGCCGCTCCGACGCAACGAAGTGGTCCGCGCTCGTCCTCGCGGACAAAGAAAAATCGCTCATCGATCAATACAAAGAGATCCGCGAGAAACGCTGACCTATCACGCAAAACCCAAAGGGAGGCAGTCATGAATCGAACGCTCCATCGATTTGCGTTGCTCGTCCTGACCCTGCTTGTGTTCGTCGCACGTGCGGACGATGCGGTCGATCAGAAGGGGCCGGCGCAAACGAATGACTTACTCAATATCGCGGTTACGGGCCTCATCGGGCCAGGGCTGAAGACTTCGTTCAAGAAACGGGTGGACGGCAACGGCGAGATCAGCATGCCGCTCATCGGCAAGATCGACGTCAATGGCAAGAAACTCGCCGACGTCCAGGACGCCGTGAACAACGCATACAACAAGGCGCAGTTGATCCGCGCCGCCGCGGCGCAAGTGACCCGTGAAGAGGTTGCTGCGAACGCATCGATCAAATGTGGGGTAATTGCGAAAGGCGACCACCTCGAGTTTCGCATCTGGGATCTGAAGGGTCCACAGCAGGAAACGGCCGAGGTGATGGAGGTGGACGAAAAAGGCGAAATCAATCTTCCGATCGCTGGGAAGATCAATCTCGTAGGCAAAGACGAGGCGGACGCGGAGAAAGCGATTCAGAAAATTTATCGCGACAAACAACTTCTCGCCGCCGCGATGGTTTGCGTCCGCCGGATTTCAGAGAACGAGGCGAAGGAGCAAGGCGAAAAATAGGAAGAGATAGATTAGATGGAAGAGGGGACCAGGGCACAAACGAAAACCCCCGAGACATTTGTCCCGGGGGTTTCGTGCATTCGAAGTTTCGTTCGAAGCTCTATTCCTTCGCGTTGTTCACGAAGACTGAGCGTTCGCCGGCCTTGGTCGTCACGTGGAGGCGGACGCCTTTCTTGAGGTCGGCCTTGCTGAGCAGATCGGCCGCCTCGTCGGCGCTCTTCACTTCCTTGCCGTCGATGCTGGTGATGAGATCGCCGACCTGGAGGCCTTGTCGCATCGCGAGCGACCCGGGAACGACCTGCGTCACGAGAGCGCCCTGCGCGCCGGCTTCGAGGCCGTAACGTTGGATCTGCTGATCGGTCGGTGTGGCGATGCGGATGCCCATGTTCTCGGCCGACGCTTCACCCGAATCTTTCTTCGCGTGATTCGGGTTGTTTCGACCGCCGCCCGCGGCGAAGGCGAGGTTCTCCGGCTGTTCGCCGAGCTTCACCTTCACGTCCTGCGTCTTGCCGTTGCGGAAGACCGTCATCGTCACTTCCTGGCCGGGCTTGGTTTCGGCAATCGCTCCGCGGAGCTGCTGGACGTTCTTCACCTCTTTGCCGTCGAGCTTGGTGATGATGTCATCCGGCTTGAGCTTTCCGCCGGCGGGAGTGTCATTCATCACGCCCGCGACGATCACGCCCTGTTCGCCGGTGTAGCCGAGCGACTTGGCATCGTCTTTCAGGTCGGTGACATTTGCGATCTCAACACCGAGCCATCCGCGAACGACTTTGCCGTTGGCCTTGAGGTCGGTGTAGATACGCTTCGCCTCGTTCGATGGAATCGCGAAGCCGATGCCCTGGAATCCGCCGGTGCGCGATGCGATGGCCGTGTTGATGCCGACGACTTCCCCATGAATGTTCACAAGCGGACCACCGGAGTTACCCGGATTGATCGGCGCATCGACCTGGATGAAATCTTCATAGCCCTGGCTGGCGCGAAGGATGCCGACATCGCGATTGAGCGCGCTGACGATGCCGTGGGTCATCGAGCCGACGTAGCCGAACGGGCTGCCGAAGGCCATGATCCAGTCGCCTTTTTGAAGCTGATCGCTGTCGCCCCACTTGGCGGGGATGACGTGGTCGGCGGTGATTTTGACGACTGCGATGTCCGTCTTCGGATCGGCGCCAACCAGCTTGCCGTTGTCGATTGTTCGGCCGTCGGAGAGGGTGATCTTCATTTCATCGGCGCCGCCGGCGACGTGGTTGTTCGTCACGATGTAAGCGGTGCTGCCATCGACTTCCATGATGACGCCGCTGCCGGTGCCCACCTGTTCGAAGCCGCCTTCATCGCCGCCGTTGTCGTCATTCGGATTCTGGAAGCCGGGCGGGAGGTCCGGCTGGCCGTCGCCGTCGCGATCCGGGAAGAAGCGCCGCAGCATGTCGTCATCAAACGGCAGCGTGCGTGTGCCTTTCACGGTCTTCTTCACGTCGATGCTGACGACCGACGGCTCGACCGCCTTGCCGACCGCGCGGAAGACGTCCGCCATGTCGTTCACTTTCGCGAGCTGCTCGCGCGACGCCTTCACCTGCTCTTCTGCGCGTGCGAACTGCACGTCCTTCACGAGCGAGGTGCCGACGGTGTACGCGACGATCGACGATCCTGCGATCGCCGCCACCGTTAATGATTTACGCCAACCTTTCATGGGTTACTCCTCAACGAGTTGTCAGTTGATAGTTGTCAGTTGACAGTAGTAGGCACTCACAACTGCCAACTGACAACTGTCAACTTTTTAGAATTCCGATCCTGCCAAAAACTTCGCCTTTTCGTCCGCGGGCATCTGGTATTGATGCTCCGGAGCGGGGTATTCGCCCGTGGCGATGCGCTCAACGTACAAGGAAAAAGCTTCCTTGAGTTTCGCCGCGACGTCGCCTAAGTCGGGAACAAATCGCGGACGATGCGTCGTCATGCCCAGGCCATCCTGTGTGACGATCACATGACCGTGACAGGCGGGCCCGGCGCCGCAGCCGATGACGGGAAGCTCCGTCTGCTCGACCACGCGCTGACTCACTTCGGGCGGAACTGCTTCGAGCAACAGCGCGGCCGCGCCCGCTCGCTCCATTTTCATGGAGAGCTCGACGATCGCTTCGGCGCTGTCGGCCGTGCGACCTTGCGATTTGTATCCACCAAGCAATCCCACGGTCTGCGGCCGCAGACCCATGTGAGCCATCACCGCCACGCCTGCATCGGCCAGTTCTCGAACCAACCTGCCGTGGCTGGCGGCTACCTCAATCTTCACACAGTCGCATCCGGAAAGTTGCACCATGCGGCATACGTTTTTAACGCCTTTTGCGACCGATCCGTGGTACGACCCGAACGGCATATCGGCGACGACGAAGGCGCTTGGCGCCCCGCGCCTGACCGCGGCGGCGAGTTCCATCATCAGCGGCAGTGAGACCGGTAACGTTGTGTCGTGACCGAAGACGACATTCGCCGCCGAGTCGCCCACGAGCAAAGCCGGGACGCCGGCCTCCTGCATCAGCCGCGCGGTTGTGAAGTCGTAACAGGTGAGCATCGGAACTTTCGTTCCGTTCTTTCGCGCGGCACGCAGATCGTTCAAGGAAAACTTTGAAGTAAGCGGGCGGGTCATGGGGGACATTGTATCCACCCGACGAGGGAATTGGTCATTGTCGATTGTTCATTGTTCATTTGAGAAGGCGGGAAAGGCTTTTCCAGTGGACGATGAACAATCCTTAAATGAACAATTCTGCTTATGCCGGTTTTACCGGCGTGGTTGTCGTCGCTTCCGTAATCAGCCCGTGCACCAGGCGATAGAGCTCGTCTTCGGCATCGCCAAGGGTTGTGACGATGGGGGTTTCCTTGCTGCAGGTGATTCGTTCCCGTGCGCGCTCCAGATTTGATTTGACCGTCCAAAGCCCGACCACAAGCTGCTGCTCGGGATATTTGGCGGTGAGCCGCTTGCAGAGATACCGCGCATGTGAAATCGCCGCAGGGGGAAGCGCGGAGACGACGACGACGTTTGCCTTCTTCGCTTCGACCGCTTCGACCATCTCGCTCGCGAGCGCGTTCTGCGACATCGCGAAGACGCAGTATCCGCGCAGCTCGAGCAGCTGCGCGAGCATCAGTCCGATGATCTCATCGGCTTCGTCGTGCGCCGGCAGCAGGAGCACGTTGATCGTGCAATTGGTCGGGAGTTGCGGACGTTTGGGCTTCGCTTTCGATTCGCCGTCTTTCGCCTCGACGACGGTTTCCTGGGCGGCGGCTTTCACCGTCATCGCGCGGTTCCGATCGCCGAGTTCCTCGATCGTGTCGCGCATGCTTTGACGAATGAATTTCTGGCGGCGATCGTCGAGCCTTCCGCGGTGACGATCGTGCTCCGCCATCGACATCACTGGAAGCAGCACCTTGTCGTACACCTCCTCGAGCGAGTGCTCTTTCAGGTATTCATCGACGACATCCATCACCTCTTCCTGATCGAGCGCAAGCAATCGTTGATAGACGCGCTGCGGCGGATCGAGCACCGGCTCGTCGCCCAGGAGGATGTCGAGGAACTGAAGCTGCGGAACGTATTTGCCCAGCACAACGAGGCACACCGTCAGCGGTGTCGAAAGCAGCAGACCAATCGCGCCCCAGAGCCACGTCCAGAACACCGCCGCCACGAGGATCGCCACTTCCGACATCCCAGTGCTCGATCCATACAGCCACGGCTCCATGAAGTTGTTGCTGATCAATTCGATGAAGACAAAGAGGCCCAAAACGCAGAAGAAAACGTTAATGCTTGGATAAACCGCCAGCGCCAGCGCGATCGGGAACGCAGCCGCGATCCACGGGCCGATGTATGGGATGAAGCGCAGCACAGTGCAGAGCAGCCCCCAGAGGAAGCAGCTGGGGAACGGCACTCCGCCAACCGTTCGTCCGATGATCCACAAGCCGATCGCAATCGTCAGGCCGTACGTGCTGTTGACGATGCTCTGCATCATCAAATACCGGCTGATGCGCGTCGCGGCATCGTCCAGCGCCTGCGTTGTGATGGTGAGCCGCCCGCCGCCGATCAAGCGGATCATACGGTCGCGCAGATCCTCTCGCTCAAGCAGCATGAAGAGGTAGAAGATGATCACAATCCCCGCGGTTCCGAGCGGCCCGATGAAGCTGCTGGCGTTGGCGAAGAGGTATGCGAACGGGCTCGTATCCGTGACGATGGTGACCGGGATCGGCTGCGTCGTTGGCGGAAGCGCCACCTGCGACGGATTGATCGGATTGTTCGTCGTCACCGGCAGGGGCGGGGCGACGGCCGCGGCCGGCTCGGTCGTCGCTTGCGTCGTCGCGGCGGTTGTCGGGGCGGTCGTCGGGGTCGTTACTTGCCTGATCGTCTTCTCGACCTTGCCGATCACGCCCTCGCCGGGCTTCGGCAGCCATGCGAGCTTGGCCTTGATGTTCCCCGCATACTGCGGCAGTTGCTCTGCGATGTGGTACGCCTGAAACCCGACCACCCATGCGATCACCACGACCACGAGAAGTGACGCGATTACGACGGTGAGCACCGCCGGCACGCGACCCAGCCCGCGCCGTTCGAGCCAGTTGCAAAGCGGCGTGAGCAGAAAGCTCACGATCATCGCCAGCGCCAGCGGAATCAGCACGTCCTGCGCGAAATAGAGCGCAGCGATCACAATGCAAACCGAGGCGAACAACACAAATCGCGAGGATCGGGGAGCTATCTCAGGTCGGGGCATCTTGTGTTCGCGAGTGTACGGGGCGTCCCCGCATAAAGCAGCGCACGAAGCGATCCCGTCCGATAACCTCGCCGAATCACGCCGCTAAATTTTGCTGTCCTGCAGATTCGCTGACGGCGATTCATGGCGACCTGCCGATACAATCACTGGAGTATGCAATGATGCGGTGGGCTGCTTTCTTCATCTGCTGCGTCCTGTGTTTTGTCGCGACCAGCGCGCAGTCTACAAAGCCCGCGAAAACCTGGTCCGACCAGGTCGATGCGCTGGCCAAGCTCCTGGTGCATCCCACCGACGCCGCGGATTTTCATGCCGCCCTCACGGACGACGCCGCCATCCGCGGAATTGATGGCTCGCTCGCTCAATACTCACAGCTCGCCACCACCGTGACCGACGGCGAAGTCATCACCGCTCGTGGATATCAGATGCCCGCATCCACGATCGCTTCCGACATCGCTTCGGATTTCTCCGCATCGAATTCGATCCCCGAAAGCATCCGCCGGGTCATGATCCCCCCAAGCGACAAGGAAATGCGCCAGGCCAACGACGTCGCCACACAGTGGATCTCGCAGACGCTGAGTGTCAGCGAAGGCCAGCACATCGGCGTGATCATCCTCCGCGGCAAAGCGTCCGCGACCCAACCCGCCGAAATCGCCGACGAAAGCCGCTCGCTCATCATGGTGCTGATCAAAGGCGAGCTGAACGCCGACGGAACCCCGCAGATCACCAACGTCGTCTTCGGCGATCCACGAACTGTCATCAAGTAGCGCTTTCTCCGCGTTCGCACGGCCAGTCGCTATATTCCTCATCCGCTACGAACACGTTGTGCATCGCCTGCGACCGCCGTCATCCTGAGCGAAGCGAAGGATCTCGGGATCGGATGACGCGCTCGTTATCGAGATTCTTCGCTTCGCTCAGAATGACACGCTGTACGAAGGCGAGAAGGCCATCACAAGGGAGAAAATCACATGCGACGATGTGCTTTAGTATTGATGTCGATTGCGCTCGCCAGCAGCGCACACGCCTGGAGCTACAAAGAGCACATACAGCTGACGCGTCTGGCCGCCGAGCGATTGGTTGCGGACCCTTCGACTCCGCCCGAGATGAAGGCGTGGCTCCAGAAGATCACGCCGGGCCTTAAGGACATGGCCGGCGAGAAGGAATATTTTCTTCACACCCGCGTCGGCACGGACATCAGCAATTTCAAGGGCCTGGAGCGTTGGGCCGGCACGCCCGATTTTCTCGCGCAGCAAAAGGTGCCGGAGTTTGGCATCCGCGAGCGCGAGTTGCACTTCATCGATGCCGAATTGTTTCTGAGGGGCGATCAGAAGCGAGAATATCGGCCGGACCTTTCGGGGTTGCCGAAGCTCGAGGATTTTCCGAAGGACATCAACGACGCGCGTTACGTGCAGGCCGGGATGCTGCCGTTTCGTGTCGAGCAATCGTACGACGAGCTGGTGAGCGCGATCCGCGCCGGAAAGCTCGGTGATTCAGAGGCGACCGACACCGACACCGCCGCGCGCTGGGCCGGATATCTCGCACATTATCTCGAAGACAACACCCAGCCGCAGCACGGCACGATCGACTATATGAGCAAGACGTACTTCGCAAACAAGCGCACGGCGCCGGATGTACACGCGGTCGTCGAATACAAAATGATCGACGACGAGCAGAACGATTGGATGAGTCTCCGCGAAGAGATGTGGCCGCTGATCGAGAAGGCGCTCGCGGAGGTGAAAGATCCGGTGCAGCCGAAGGACCTCTTCCACGAAACGATCGAGGTCACGCGCACAAGCTATACGGCATTACCGATGATCGGCGCCGCCGCTGTCGCATCCGCCAAGCCCACCACGCGCCCGAGCACGTCAAAATCCGGCCGCGGCGGCCAGGACCAGATCGACCTGAACATTTTCTTCCATACCCACGGCCAGTATTTCGGCCAGGACATGACGGTGATGCAGATGAAGGCGCATCAACTCGCCTGGGCCGTCGATCGCGTCGCCAAAACCTGGCGCCGCGCCTGGGACGAAGCGCACGATCCAAACGCGAAGCCCGCCGTGCCCATCAAGCGCACCGCGCCAATTGGAGGGGCCGCGAACTAACGCGGGCCCACCTTCATTGCTTTCAAAACGTGTTGTTCGTCCGCGCCGCTCAGCATCCGGAACGGCCAGAACGCGCTTTCGGTGTGCATCATCGTCGGATGTCGTTGACCAATGATCAACGGCGGATCCGGATCCACCGGCCGGAGCAGAAGCGTCTCGCCGTCCAAATCGAGCTGCGTCATCGGCCACTGTGGCTGATAGTCCTCGAAGCTCGCGGTGATCCGCCCCTCGAGATCGATCGTGTAATGCCCGCGGTAATGCGTGAGCGTCAATCCCCAGTCGAGCATCTGCACCGTGTGATCTGGGAAGAACGCAAGTTCCCTATCGCTGTTCATGCGATACGCCTTGCCGTTCCACGAACGAAACGTCGCGGCGCCGTTGTCATTCAATCGCTTCTCAAAAAGAACTTCAGCCGGTGCGGGCGCCTCCCGACTCGATGTGCTTTTGCAACCGACGAGCGATCCGACGGCGACAAGCAGAATTACAATTGAAATGCGCGTGGGCACCAGAGAATCATGACACGATGCCGTTCGCTCGTCCACGTCTTACGAGTCAGCGGAGTTTTTGAGAACCGGTTTGATGTCGATGATCGGCGTGCCGTCGATGGCTTCGAGGGGTCCGACGCTGAGACTCGTCCCATCGATCGAAAGCACTTGAACGCGATGCAGGCCGATCGGATTCGGCCGATCGGGCGACCGCGTCGCGAAGACGCCGGTGATGGGGCGGTTCGGATCGTGCCCGGGCCGAACGTGCATCACCTCGCGATCGGCTTGATGCAGCCAGGTAATGAGGATGATCCAATCCCCGGCGGACATGCCGAGCAGGGCACTCGCGAAGGTTGGGTCGATCTCCACCGTCGCATTCGGCGCCCCGAGATGACCCTGCCGCGGCGCGTTTTTTCGTGCGACGAGCGATGAGCGAACAACACCGATCTCCTTGATCGCAGCGTGTTCCAACGGTGACATGCCGAAATCGTATTGCGCCAGCGGCGGAATGGGAACGGAACCAACGACTAAAGAACTTCCACCGCGATGATGGTCAGGTCGTCTTTGGGTTGGAGGCTGCCGCTTTCTTTGTCGATGTGGTCGGCGAATTCGCTCAAAAGCTGCTCGGTCGCGAGCGTGCGGCGATTGTAGAGCTCTTCGCGCCAGCGCTGCGTGTCCTTGAGGTCTTCGTCGGCGAACGCGACTTCGATGCCGTCGGTGAAGATGAAGAGGCGGTCGCCTTGTTGCAGCTGGACTGTGGTGTCGGCGAACGGTTCGCCGGCGAAGATTCCGAGCAGGCTGCCGTCACCGCCGGCGAGGTTCTCCATCGTGTCGTCTGTGCTGCGGAGGAGAATGGGGCTGGGATGTCCGCCGCGGGAGAAGGAAAGTTGCAGCGTTTGCGTGTTGATCACGCCGTAGATCGCAGTGGCGAACGTGGCGTAACTCAGGTTCTGGCTCACGAGCGCGTCGTTGAGACGCGCCATTGTTTGGCCGGGTGGAAGCAGGCGATAACCGGTTGGCGTGATTTCTTTGGTCACGAGCGCGTTCTTGATGAACATCGTGAGCAGTGCCGCGGGCATGCCGTGACCGACAGCGTCGGCCATGTAAAAGCCGACGTGGTTTTCGTCGAGTCGCATCACGTCGTACAGATCGCCGCTCACATATCCCGCGGGGCGGAAGAGCGTGTGGAAGTGAACCGTGCCGATTTGCGGGAGAGCCTTCGGGAGAAAATCCTGCTGCAGGCGCGCAGCCAGCCGCATCTCTTCATCCATGCGATGCATATAGAAGTTGAGCGTTTCGTCGCGGCGGCGCAGGAGGTTGATCTCTTCGCGCAGCTGGATGATTTCCTGCTGCAGCGTTTCGAGATGCTGGTCGAGCGGCGCGGAGTGAACGAGGCTGAAAGCGCCCGCGGAAATCGGCGCAGCGGGATTCGGTTGCGGCGGGGCAACGGTGGAATCGGCGGCGGCGTCGCGGGAATCTGACATGGCGTCTCTCCCGTAACTTCGACGCAGGGGGAGACGGACTTTATCGCCGGTAACGGAGCCGCCCGCGGCGCACGCGTCATTTCGCCGGCGCGCTGAAAGGTTGCGAAGTACTCGCGTTGTTATCGGTCCGTGAAAGGGCAGGCAGGGGAATGTTGAGCTGATCGCCAACCGCTACGCCCGAGCTTTGCGCGGCGCCGCTATTGAGCTCGATCGCATATTTGGCGGCGGCGTCGCTCGCGGTTGTGTTCAGGTCGTACGGCTTCATTGATTTGCTCGATACGACTTTTCCGCTGCTATCGAGGAAGAGAATGTCGAGCGGGATGCGCGTGTTCTTCATCCAGAACTCGCGCGGGATCTCGTCCTGGAAGACGAAGAGCATGCCATGATTGGCGGGCATGGAATCGCGGTTCATAAGACCGGTTTCGCGCGCGGGTTCGGTGTCGGCGACTTCCAGGTTGAAGGTTTGTCGGCCGATCTGCATGGTGATGGTGGGGAGGGTGGATTTCACAGTGTCATCGTGGTCGCAGGCGAGTGGACCGAGGAGAAGGAATATCGTGAGAAGAGCCCGGCCCTTCGGGCCGCCGCTAAACGGTCGGGATTTCATCGGCCTTCTTTCCGTCGTTGTTCTTCGCGCAGCTTTCGTGTGAGTCGCAAATCGATCAGCCCGAGAAACAGAATCACCATCATCAGCACGAGCACGATCAACCACAACATCGCGAACGCGCGGGTGGGGTGCTCGCGATCGGTGGCATAGTAACCGGCGTAGAAGCAGGCCCCAAGTGCGACCATCGAAAGCCCGCCGACGCGACGCAGAAGAATTCGACGACGATTGATGCGCTCGCCTTCGACGGTCGCAAGGTGATGAGCCGCGCGCGAGTAAAACATGTAGAACCACCCCGCGACGGCGACGAGGAGGGCGAAGATTCCGGGGAGGTATTCCATGAAGAGAATGATGAATTATGAATGATGAATGATGAAAAGAGATCTCTTCGACGTCTTTCCTTCATAATTCATGATTCTGAATTCATACTTTTGGATAGATGCCCGCCGCGGCGAGGAGCACTTTTGTTGTGGTCATGGGAAGGCCGACGATGTTCGTATGACAGCCGTGGATTCGTTTGACGAACGGATCGTGGTCCTGGATTCCATATCCGCCGGCTTTGCCTTCCCAATCGCCGCCCTCGACGTAGCGATCAATTTCGTGCGGCGTGAGGAAGCGCATGCGCACGGACGACATCACGCGCTTCACGCGCTCGAACTTCGTGTTGGCGAGAACGACCGCGACGCCGGTGATGACGATGTGGGTCGTGCCGGCGAGGAGCTTGAGCATCCGACGCGCGTCGGCGGCGTCTTTCGGTTTGCCGAGGATCGAATCGCCGAAGGCGACCACGGTGTCGGCGGCGAGGATGACGTCCTTGGGGTATTTCGGCGCGAGCGCTTCGGCCTTTCGTTTGGCGAGCAGGAGAGCGACGTCGGAGGGAAGCGATTCTGAAGGATACGTCTCTTCGTCAACATGCGCGGGTTCGGCGACAAATTGAAAACCCGCCTGCTGAAGCAGGCTCCGCCGGCGCGGGGATTGGCTGGCGAGGATGAGGCGGGGCGATTCCATTTAACGATTGGGCGCCGAGGGATGAAGGGGCGACGCTCGCGTTGCCTTCTGCCCATGGACGCCGGGCGACGTCCCGGTGCGCCGGGATCGCCCCACAATAGAAGTGCGATGCGTCTGTCTCAGAACTTCACCGCCAAGTCGCCTGCGACGGGATCTCTGCCATCGGGCTTGATCGGTTCGTATTTCACATGTGCGGCGTCGGCGGTTTTGCGGACGACGGTGCCGTTGGCGATCGGTTTCTCGTTGCTGTCGATGAAGGTCATCACATCGTCTTCACGAATTTTGTCCAGCATCAGATTTCCCACCGCGGCGAGCTGAGCGTCTTTCTCAACCGCGATCACGGTGCCGATCTGGGCGTTCGGATCGTTTCGGGTGTAGTTCTGACGGATCTCGGTGATGCGGGATTCCGACGCGGCGGGAGCGGGCGGCCCCTCGGCTTTCTTGTTGCTCGCGCAGCCCAACAAGCCAACAGCAAGAAGCGTGGTTCCGGTCATTCGAGACAGCCGCATGCGAGACTCCCTGGTGAAAAAAGTGTGTCGATCCCACGCGAATGTTGATTGCGTGACGGCGCGTGCGGTAGTAAACCATGCACACGCGCCATCGTGCAACTGTCGAAGAGTCTGATGACACGTCCGGATAACTGTTTGGTTTAGGGTTAGCATGGCGCGTGCGTCGGCCAGCACTCGGAAGCCTGGCCGACGAAGTCCGACCGGATTGAAGCTGTAGAAACGAAGCGGGGAACACGGAGGAATCACGCGAACAGACACGTCGTATTCCGGGGCTCAACTCCAGACGAAAAGCAGCGAGCTGCAACGGAAACGAAGGGTTTCTATTCCCAGTGCGGCAAAAGACCGCACCACAGAAGTGTTGACGGGAATACCTTCGATCCAAATATTGGCCGCTCCCCGCAAGGGAATTGCAGCCGGTCGCTTCGCTTCGTGCTTATGTGAGCCCGCCGCGTAGTTCCGCTGATTAAGAACGAACACCTGACTCATGGTCGCTGAAGGTCCTTCCACAAAGTTCGTGTTCCCCCGCTGGGCGAACTATCTGTTGTTGGTGCTGGTCGTCGGCGGCGCCGGCGGCGCGCTGTATGTGCCGGTGCTGTTTGGCTTCGGCGCTTCCCCCCGCACGTTGTACGTTGGCTATCAACCGGAACAACCGGTTGCGTACAGCCACGCGCTACACGCGGGCAAGCTCGGCATCGATTGCCGCTACTGCCACATCGGCGTGGAAAAAGGTCCGCACGCGACGCTCCCCGCGACGCAGACCTGCATGAACTGCCACTCCAGCATCAAGACCGACAGCCCGAACCTCATCCGCCTCCGTGAAAGCTGGGCGACGGGCAAACCGGTCGAATGGGTGCGCGTCCACGACCTGCCGGATTACGTCTACTTCAATCACAGCGCCCACGTGAACCGCGGAGTGGGATGCGCCAGCTGCCACGGCCGCATCGATCAGATGGACGTCGTGCAGCAGGCGATGCCGCTCAGCATGGGCTGGTGTCTCGAGTGTCACCGCAATCCTGAAAAGAACCTCCGCCCGATCTCTGAAATTACGAACATGGCGTACAAGCCCGAGCCCAAGCCGGACGAGACGGCGATGGCAGCCCAACTGCGTGTGGGCAACGAGCTGAAGCAGCTGTATCACACGCGCGACAAAACTTACATGACGAGTTGCTCAACGTGTCACAGGTAGAACATCACGTTTCCGGCCAAAAGTATTGGCGCAGCCTCGAACACCTCGCGCAATCGCCCGAGATGCGCGAGCAGATCGCCAAGGAATTCCCCGGCTACGACCCGGACGAATTGCTCAATACGTCCCGTCGCTCGTTCATGAAGCTGATGGGCGCGTCGCTGGCGCTGGCGGGCATCGGGCTCACGGGCTGCCGGCGCTGGCCAAAGGAAAATATCGTCCCACAGACGAGCAACGTCGAAGGCAAGATTCCCGGCATCCCGGAAAACTACGCGACGGTGATGGAGTTGAACGGCGTCGCCAGCGGATTGCTCGTCAAGAGCTACGATGGCCGGCCGATCAAGGTCGAAGGCAATCCCACTCATCCGTTCTCGAAGGTGACGGATCGTTACGGCTCGGCCGATCGATATGCACAGGCGAGCGTGCTCGAACTGTACGACCCCGAACGCGCCCGCGGCGTGATGCAGCGCGCGGGTGTGCGCTATGCCGAGGCGAACTTCGACGGCTTCCTCGCCGCGACGAAAGAGATGTTCACCGGCGACGGCGGCGCGATTGCCGTGCTCACTGAAGCGACGAGCAGCCCGAGCTTCGCGCGGATGAAGACGGCCTTCCTCAAGAAATTCCCCAAGGCCAAGTGGTACGAATACGAGCCGATCTCGAGCGACAACGAGCGCGTCGCGACGCAAATGGCGTTTGGCCAGCCGCTGCGCTCGCAGCTTCAGCTCGACAAGGCGGATGTGATCTTCTCGCTCGACAGCGACTTCATCGATTCGCATCCGGCGCACACGCGCTACGCGAACGACTGGGTGAAGCGCCGCAAGAGCGCCGACCAGGGCACGATGAGCCGCGTGTACGTCGCGGAGACGCGCTTCAGCAACACCGGCGCGATCGCGGACGAGCGACTGCCGATGCGGCCAAGCCGCGCGGGGAAACTTGTTTCCGCGCTCGCGCAACGCCTGGGAGTTTCGGGATTCGGCGCAGTCGCGGATCTCACCCCGGAAGAAACCAAGTTCATCGATGCCGCGGCCGCCGATCTGAAAGCCGCGGGAAAGAACGCAGTTGTCACCGCGGGCTGCCATCTGCCCGCGGACGTGCAGGCCGTCGCTTTTGCGATCAACGCGCAACTCGGCTCGATCGGCAATACGATCGTTCTGCGTCCGGTTGAAGATGCGAATCGCCCGACCCATGCGGACGCGATTAAGCAGCTCGGAGCAGATCTCCAGCAGCAGTTCGCGGTGCAGACGCTGCTGATCCTTGGCGGAAACCCCGCCTACGACGCGCCCGCAGATCTCGACTTCGCCAAGAACCTGGCGCAGATCCCGCACACAATTCACCTGAGCCTTTATCGCAACGAAACGTCGGTCGCGTGCCTGTGGAATGTCCCGAAGGCGCATTACCTCGAATCGTGGGGCGACGCTCGCGCGTACGACGGAACTGTCAGCGTGCAGCAGCCGCTGATCGAACCGCTCTTCGGTGGCGTCACGCCGACTGAACTGCTCGCGATGCTGATCGGCGAAAAGGTTGTCGCGGGCCAGCAAATCGTTCGCGAGACGATTGGCGCGATGCTCGGGGCGAACAACAACGAGAAGGCGTATCGTCGCGTTCTGCACGACGGCATTCTCGAAGGAAGCGCGACCGCGGCGGTTACGCCCGCGATTAAGACCGTCGCGGCGCCGAAGGATGTCGCGACGAACGCCGCGTTCGAGCTCTGCTTCGTGCAGGATGCGAGCGTGTATGACGGCCGGTTTACGCCCAATGCGTGGCTTCAGGAAATGCCCGATCCCATGACGCGACTCGTCTGGGACAACGCCGCGATGATCAGCAGAGAGGATGCTGAAAAGCTCGGCGTCGCGCACGGCGATATGCTGCACGTCGACTCGAACGGTCGAAGCCTTTCGCTTCCCGCGTACATCATGCCCGGTCAGCCCGTGGGCGTGATCGGCCTGCCGCTCGGTTACGGCCGCGGCGAGGCGGGCAAGATCGGCAGCGGACTCGGCTTCAATACTTACCTGCTCCGCACGACCGCGGGAATGGACGTCGCGCCCGCGGAGGTCAAGAAAGCCGGCGGAAGCTATCAACTCGTCTCCACGCAGGATCATCACATTATCGACGAGCAGGGCTTTCACGGTCGCGAAAAGCGCATCGGTGAAAAGCACGAATCCGGCATCATCCTCCACGAGGCATCGTTCGAGCAGTACAAGAAGAATCCGCGCTCGGTCCATCCGCCGCGCGAAGGAAATCTCCGCCTGCAGCTGTTCCAACCGCCGATCAACCACGAGTGGCCGCCGCCCGCGCACGAAGGCGCGCCCGCGGTGTTCAACACGCCGCACGCGTGGGGCATGGCGATCGACATGACCGCCTGCATCGGTTGCCAGGCGTGCGTCATCGCGTGCCAGTCGGAAAACAACATCCCGGTCGTCGGCAAGATCGAAGCCGGCAACAACCGCGAAATGCACTGGATCCGCATCGATCGTTACTTCAAAGGCTCGGAAACGGATCCGAATCCGGAAGTGGCATTCCAGCCGATGATGTGCGTGCACTGCGAAAATGCGCCTTGCGAACAGGTGTGCCCGGTCGGCGCGACGATGCACGACACCGAAGGCATCAACGCAATGGTTTACAACCGTTGCGTCGGCACGCGCTACTGCTCGAACAATTGCCCATACAAAGTTCGACGGTTCAATTACTTCGACTGGCAGAGTCTCGATCCGCGCGGCGGGCGGTTCCCGGCGCCATGGCTGAACCTTCCCGACACGCAGCCGCGCGATTCGATCGATCCGCTCAAGCAGATGGTGTTCAATCCGGACGTCACCGTTCGCATGCGCGGCGTGATGGAGAAGTGCACCTACTGTGTGCAGCGCCTCAGCCGCGCGAAGATCGCCGCCCGGAACGATCACCTCAACGGCAATCGCGACAGCGAAATCCTCAACGACGGCGAAGTGCTGACCGCGTGCCAGCAGGCGTGTCCGACGCAGGCAATCACGTTCGGCAACTTGAACGACGACAAGTCCGCAGTCACCGAGTTGCACAGGAATCCGCGGGCGTACAGCGTGCTTGAAGAGCTCGACACGCGTCCGCGCAGCATGCACCTGGCGAAGATTCGTAACCCGAATGAAACGCTCGAAGCCGCGGAAGGCAAACCCGCTGAGTCGGAGCACGCATAACGATGGCAACCATCCGTACAGATACGCCTTTGCCCTTCACCCTCCCGAAGCTCGGCGAGGAATACGACAACACCTCGGATGATCCGCGCGTGCGCCAGCCGCTGGTGCTGGGCGGAAAGCATTTCAACGAGGTGACCGAGAACGTCGCGTCGATCTCGGAGCGCAAGATTCACCCGGCGTGGGTCGTTTGCCTGCTTTTGTCGCTGGGCTTGCTCACTGTCTTCGGGACGATGCTCGGGTACCTCGTCCTCACCGGCGTCGGCGTCTGGGGCAACAACAACACCGTCAACTGGGCGTTCGGCATCGTGAACTTCGTGTTCTGGGTCGGTATCGGCCACGCCGGAACGCTCATCAGCGCCATCCTGTTTCTCTTCCGCCAGAAATGGCGCACGGGAATCAACCGCTTCGCCGAAGCGATGACGATCTTCGCGGTCATGTGCGCCGGTGTTTTCCCGGCCGTTCACGTCGGTCGGCCTTGGCTGGCGTATTGGCTCTTCCCGCTGCCCAATCAGATGGAAACCTGGCCGCAATTTCGCAGCCCGCTGATGTGGGACGTCTTCGCGGTCAGCACGTACGCAACGGTCTCGCTGCTCTTCTGGTACATCGGGATGATCCCGGATCTGGCGACGCTTCGCGATCGCTCCACGAGCCGCGTGCGCCAGATCGCCTACGGTCTCTTCTCGCTCGGCTGGACCGGTTCGAGCCGCCACTGGCATCGCTTCGAGCGCGCGTATCTGCTGCTCGCCGGTCTTGCCACGCCGCTGGTGCTTTCGGTGCACTCGGTCGTGTCGTTCGACTTCGCGACCTCGCAGATTCCAGGCTGGCATACGACGATCTTCCCGCCGTACTTCGTCGCGGGCGCCATTTACGGCGGATTTGCGATGGTGCTGTGCCTCGCGATTCCCGCGCGGCAATACTTCGGACTCAAGGAAATCATCACCCGCCGACACATCGACAACATGGCGAAGGTCATGCTCGGTACGGGGCTCATCGTCGCTTACTCCTACACGATGGAATTCTTCATCGCGGGCTACAGCGGGAACACGTTCGAGCAGTTCCACTTCCTGCACAATCGCCCGTTTGGTCCGATGAAGATCTGCTTCTACCTGATGATGTTCGGCAACGTAGTGGCGCCGCAACTGCTGTGGTTCAAGAAGCTTCGCAATCACCTCGGCGTCGTGATGTTCTGCGCGATCGCGGCCAACATGGGCATGTGGTTCGAGCGGTTCGTCATCATCGTGATCTCACTGCACCGCGATTTCCTTCCGAGCAGCTGGGCGATGTTCTATCCCACGCCGGTCGATATCGCGACGCTCTGCGGAAGCTTCGGCTTGTTCTTCACGATGTTCCTGCTCTTCTGCCGCTTCCTGCCAATGGTTGCGATGGCGGAAGTGAAAACCGTGATGCCCGAATCGCACGCCCACAGCCCGCACGGCGAGCATCATCGTTGGGACTATCAGCCCGACCAGCATTCCAAGACTGGCCCGTACAAGAAGGGCGAACGGCTGCGAGAAGTACGTGATTGGACGGGGATTTAATCATGACGACGCAAACCCTCGATACTCCAGTCCGAACCGACGACTTTCCGCCGGAGCTTGCGGGTTATCTCGCGGAATTTGACGACGTGAATACGGTCATGTCCGCTGCGGAAGTGGTGCGCGACGCGGGTTACACGCGCTGGGACGTGCACAGCCCGTTCCCAATTCACGGCATGGACGAAGCGATGGGCATCCGCCCGACGATTCTGCCTTGGCTCGTGTTGGCCGGCGGGCTGGCCGGCCTCGGCGGCGCGCTGCTCATGGAATGGTGGATGAATGCGTACGACTACGGCTATATGGTCAGCGGAAAGCCGCTGTTCAGCCTGCCGGCGTTCATCCCCATCATGTTCGAAGCGACGGTTCTGATCGCGTCGCTGACAGCGGTCTTCGGCATGCTTTTCCTGAACAAGCTGCCCATGCTCTACAACCCGCTGTTCAAGAGCGATCGTTTCCGCCGTGTCACCAACGACCGTTTCTTCGTCGTGATCGACGCGACGGATCCGAAGTTTGACGAAGTCGAGACTGAAAATCTCCTGCGATCGCTGAACCCGCTCGCGATCGAGCAGGTGGAAGACTAGATGAAACGTGGCGAGGGCATCTTGCCCTCGCAACAGATTATGTCACAAGAATCGAATCAATTTGAAAATCCCCTCCGCGAGCTGAGGCTGCGTCGGCCGCCGTTCTGGCTCGTCGCGATCTTCCTCATCGCGGTCGTGGTGAGCTGGCTTCCGCTGGTGGTCGCGGCGCGACGTCGCGTGCAGACCTCGGCTTATCCGCGCATTCAGATCATGCAGGACATGGGCAACCAGCCGCGCTACAAAGAGCAGCAGACGAGCCCCATCTTCGCGGATGGTCGCGCCGATCGGCCCCCGATCCCCGGCACTGTCGCTCGCGGGCAACTCAACGAAGACGATCATTACTATCGCGGGTTCAGCACGACGATGGTCGGCGGAAAACCGCAGGTCACCTTCTTCAAAGGTTTCCCCAAAGAAGTGACGGTCGATGATCGCCTCATCGCCCGCGGACAGCAGCGCTTCGCGATTTTCTGCTCGCCGTGCCACGGCATGGATGGCTCCGGTCATGGCATGGTGAACGAGCGCGCGACCGAGTTGCAGGAACCCAAGTGGGTGCCTGCCGCTTCGCTTCACAGCGACATCGTGATGGGCCGGCCGGACGGGCACATTTTCAACACGATCACGAACGGCATCCGCAACATGCCCGGCTACGGCTCGCAGATTCCAGTGCCGGATCGTTGGGCGATTGTTTCGTACATCCGCGCACTCCAGTTGAGCCAGGACGCGCCGTCGAGCGCGGTGCCCGCGGAGAAGTTGCAGACGTTGAAGCAGCAGCAGTGAGCGATCGGAGTTTTTGTAGGGTGTGCTTCAGCACACCATCCGACCCGGTGTGCTGAAGCACACCCTACAAGAAGGAATTGTTGGTGTCAGAGCACACGGAACATTCACACGCTACCTCGGCCGATGAACGCATCGAGCTGGGTCAGGCCGCATGGCCGGTCTACAACATCGCGAAGATCGCCGGCATCGTCGGCATTCTCGCGGCGCTGTTGCTCGGCTTTTTCGAAGACCACACGTTTCGCCGGTTCTTCTTCGCGTATCTCGTCAGCTACGCGTTCTTCCTCAGCATTGCGCTGGGCGGAATCGCATTCGTGCTGATGCAGCACCTGACCCGCGCCGGCTGGAGCGTGAGCACGCGACGCGCCGCCGAAGCGATGGGCGCAACCATGCCGATCCTCGCCGCCCTGGCCGCGCCGATCGTCGTGTCGCTCTTCCTGAACAACGGCGCCCTCTATCGATGGGCGCAACCGGTTCCGGCTCACGTCGAAGGCGAAAGCCAGGCGAATGCGACGCAGCCCGGCGCCGAGCGACTCGTCGAGCAAAAGCCGGCGGGCACGGATGGTGAGCAAGTTGCAAATTCTCCTGACCGTCAGGAACTGAAGACAGAACATCCCAGCGCGCATGGCGTTCCGCCGCTCGATGAGATCATCCTCAAGAAGCGTATCTGGCTCAATCCGGTTTTCTTCACGATCCGCCTGATCATCTACTTCGCGTTCTGGTGCTGGTTGGCGATGTATTACTGGCGACAGTCCGTGCTGCAGGATCGCAATGACGATTTCAGGATCACCGAGCGCCTGCAAACGCTCTCTGGTCCGCTGACGCTGGTGTTCTTCTTCACGCTCACGTTTGCGGCGTTCGATCTGATCATGTCGCTCGATCCGCACTGGTACAGCACGATCTTCGGGATCTACTTCTTCACGGGGTGCATGCTCGCGGTATTTGCCTCGCTCGTGCTGGTCTTCACGCTGCTGCAGCGGCTCGGGTACATGACGTCGAGCGTGAACACCGAGCACTATCATGACATGGGCAAATGGCTGTTCGCCTGGACGTTCTTCTGGGGCTACATCGCGTTCAGCCAGTTTATGCTCATCTGGTACTCGAACATTCCGGAAGAAACGAGCTGGTTCGTCCACCGCGGGGCATCGACGCGGCTCCAGGATGTGAACGGGTGGTCGTGGGTGTCGCTTGCGCTGCTCTTCGGGCAGTTCCTGATCCCGTTTCCCGGACTGCTCTCCCGCTGGGTAAAGCGAAAGAAGGGCTCGCTGGTTTTCTGGGCATGTTGGATTCTTGTGTTCCACTGGATCGACGTGTGGTGGATGATTTCTCCGGAGCTGAACGGCCGGTTTTATATTCCGATTCTCGAAATCGTGTGTTTCATCGGCATCGCGGGTTTGTGGTTCGCGACGTACCTACGATTCCTGAACAAAGCGCCGCTCCGTCCGCTGCACGATCCGCGGTTGAGCGAAGCATTGGTTTTCCAGAACGCGTAAGAAGTAGAAACGGAAACGATCATGGCGATCGAACAACAACCCAATACGCCGCTGCTGATCACGATCGGCGCCGTCTCCGGATTTCTGCTGCTCGTGCTGATGATCGGTATTCAGGCATGGTTCCTCCGCGAAGTGCAGCGTGAGACGCGGATCAAATACGAAGATGTTCCGGCGCAACCGGTGACGAATCTGAAGATCGAGCAGGAGACGAAGATCAACCAGTACCGCTGGGTCGATCAGAAGAAAGGCACCGTGGCGATTCCGATCGACCAGGCGATGAAGATGATCGTCGCGAACCACGGCGAGCTGCCGTCGACGCAGCCAAAAGGTTGAAGCGATTTGAAGCCGTTCCTCGTCATTCTCTGCCTCCTTTTGATTTCGCCGCTGGCGCGCGCGGATCGGACTGAAGCTGCGCCGGATGCGCTTCAAGGCATCGGCATCGACGAGAAGGGCGGGAGCATGCTTCCGCTCGATGCGGTCTTCAAGGATGAGAACGGAAAGGTCGTCACGCTGGCCGACTATTTCCATCACGACCGCCCGGTGATTTTGCAGCTGAGCTATTTCGGCTGCCCGATGCTCTGCGGGCTGGTCTCCAATGGCATGGTCGATTCGCTCAATGAACTGAAGCTGGAGATGGGGAAAGACTACGACGTCATCGATCTCAGCTTCGACCCGAGCGAAAACTCGACGCTGGCGAATCTGAAGAAGCAGAGCTTCCTTGCGGCGTACAACCGGCCAAACGGCGCGGCGTCGTGGCATTTCCTGACCGGCACGCAGGCGTCCATCGATCGCGTCACGCAGGCGGTCGGGTTTCAGTACAAGTGGATCGAAGCGAAGCATCAGTTTTCGCACCCGGCGGCGCTGATCCTGCTCACGCCGGATGGAAAGATTTCGCGTTATCTTTACGGCGTGAAGTTTGATTCGCGAACGCTTCGGCTTTCGCTGGTCGAAGCATCGGAAGGCAAGATCGGCACGACGACGGATCGCATTATCCTGACGTGCTTCCACTACGACTCATTTGCCGGAAAATATGATTTCGCCGCGTACACGATCATGCGGATTGGTGGAGTGATCACCGTGCTCGCGCTGACGGCGGTGATCTCAGGGTGGTTAATCAAAGAACGACGACACCATCGCCTCGAACAGGCGAATGGAACTGACTTGAGTTGAATGACATGCTGAAGATTCTGGGTTCCATCTACATGCCGCCCGAGGCGTCCACGGTCGCCCCAGGGGTCGATTGGCTTTTCAACTTCATCCTGGGGATCACGGCATTCTTCTGCCTGCTGATCTTCGCGGGCATGGTCGTGTTCTGCATCAAGTATCGGCATCGTCCCGGCCACCAGGGCGGCGAATCGCCCGGCCACAGCACGGGCCTCGAACTCACCTGGACAATCATCCCGCTCATCATCGTTCTGGTGGTTTTCTTCTATGGCTTCCGCGGGTTTCTGGACATGTCGGTCGTCCCGCCGAACTCGTACGAGATCATCGTGCAGAGCAAGATGTGGAACTGGGCGTTCCAATACCCCAACGGCACCGTCACGCCAGAGCTTCACGTGCCCAAGGGCGTGCCGATTCGACTCGTGCTGACGAGCGACGATGTCATTCACAGCTTCTATGTTCCCGCGTTCCGCACGCAGAAGATGTCGGTGCCCGGCCGCTACAATCGCGCATGGTTCCAGGCGACGCAGGTCGGTGAGTTTCCGATTTATTGCGCACAGTATTGCGGAACGAGCCACAGCAAAATGCTCAGCAAAGTTGTGGTCGAAGAGCCGACCAATTTCGATCGCTGGCTTGAGGAAGCAAGCAATCCGGAGAAGCAGACCGGCTTCACGCCGCAGAAGGCGGGCGAGGACATTTACAAATCTCGTGGATGCATTCAGTGTCACAGCATCGACGGCTCGCATGGCACCGGCCCGACGTGGAAGGACATGTTCGGCAGCAAAGTTGCGCTGAGCGACGGCTCAACCATCGTCGCGGATGAAAACTACGTCCACGATTCGGTACTGTATCCGACGAAACAGATCGTGCAGGGATATCAGGCGGTGATGCCGTCATATCTCGGCGGGCTGAAGGACAAGCAGATTGACTGGGTGATCGCGTATATGAAGACGATCAGCGAACCGTACAAGAAGAGCATGGGTTCCAGCGGCGCGGTTCCGACTTCGGCGCCGATGCACAAAGATGAGCCCGCGCGATCGGCCGGTTCGAACTTGAAGTAAGCGAAGGCACGAGACGTACTGGAGTTTGAGAAATGTCTGCTATCACAGGAAATCTTGGGCTCGCAACGAAGCAGCCGGAGCACAAGAGCGACAACTACCTGACCCACGGCAAAGGGATTAAGTCGTGGCTCTTTTCGCTGGACCATAAGCGAATCGGGCTGATGTACATGATTGGCGTGCTGACCGCCTTTTTCATCGGCGGGGTGTTCGCGATGCTGCTGCGCACCAAGCTGCTCACGCCCGGCCTGATGTACACGCACAACGAAGCCGACGAGTGGAACTTTTACAACCACTGCTTCACGCTTCACGGCGCGTTCATGGTCTTCATGTTCATCATCCCGGCGATCCCAGCGGTGCTGGGTAATTTCGTCCTTCCGATGATGCTGGGCGCCAAGGACGTCGCCTTCCCACGATTGAATCTCGGCAGCCTGTGGTGCTGGATCATCGGGTCGATCTTCTTCGGGTGGGTGCTTCTCGGCGGAATTCTTCACGCAGCCTTCGGCCCGTTCGCCAATTACTGGGCGAACGCGCTCATCCCCGCGGGTCTCGATACCGGCTGGACATTCTATACGCCCTACAGCACCGCAAAGGCCGCCAACGGCACCGTCGAAGCGCTGCTCGGCATCTTCATTCTCGGCTTCAGCTCGATCCTGACCGGCGTGAACTTCATCGCGACGATTCACATGTTGCGGCCCAAGGGCATGACCTGGTTCCGCATGCCGCTGTTCCTCTGGTCGCTCTACGCGACGAGCATCATCCAGATCCTCGCGACGCCGGTGCTCGCCATCACGGGTCTGCTGCTGCTCGCGGAGCGCACGCTCGGCGTCGGCATCTTCGATCCCGCGCTCGGCGGCGATCCGGTCATGTATCAGCACTTCTTCTGGTTCTACTCCCACCCGGCGGTCTACATCATGATCCTGCCCGCGATGGGCGTGATCAGCGAAGTGATCACCGCCCACACGCGCAAGCACGTGTTCGGTTACAACTTCATCGCCTACTCGTCCATCGCGATCGCGATGCTCAGCTTCCTCGTGTGGGGCCACCACCTGTTCGTCAGCGGACAAAGTCCGCTTGCCAATGCGATCTTCTCGATCCTGACGTTCGCCATTGCGGTGCCGTCTGCGATTAAAGTGTTCAATTGGGTCAGCACGATGTGGCGCGGCGACATTCGCTTCACCACGCCGATGATCTGCGCCCTGTCGTTCATCATCCTGTTCACCTTCGGCGGATTGACCGGGCTGTTTCTCGGCGCACTCTCGAACGATGTGCACGTGACGGGAACGTACTTCATCGTGGCTCACTTCCACTACGTGATGGTGGGAAGCGCGCTCTTCGCGTTCCTCGCCGGCCTTTATCACTGGTGGCCGAAGATGTTCGGCAAGATGACGAACAAGACGGTAGGGAACATCGCGGCGATCCTGCTGCTGATCGGCTTCAACCTGACGTTCTTCGTTCAGTTCATCGCCGGCGCCAAAGGGTTGCCGCGGCGCTATGCGAGCTATCCGCCGGAATTTCACAAGTACATGGTCACCTCCACGATCGGCGCGTATGTGATGGCGGTGGCTTTGTTCATGATGGCGGGCAATCTGCTCGCGGCACTGATCAACGGCAAGAAGGCGCCGGCCAATCCCTGGGGCGCCAACACGCTCGAGTGGCACACCGCTTCGCCTCCGCCGCACGATAACTTCCCGGTCGAACCGGTCGCCGGCGACCCGTACGACATGGGGAGCTGGGTTTGGGATGAGGCGACCGAGCAGTGGGTGCTCGACGAGGATCACGCCCGCACGGTCGCGGGAACCGAGCCGACGGTGCATCAGCATTGAGGATTTGCTGGTTGCGCGTTGCTTGTTGCGTGTTGTGCAACAGGCAACATGCAACAGACAACGAGCAACAAACAAAATGAGCGAACTGGTCAACAAACAGCAGGCGGCGGTGGCACTGGCGGGCGATACGTTTTCGCCGGCGCGCGATCACCATCATCATCCGCCGCATCTGGCGCATCACTTCGACACGCTCGAGCAGCAGTTTGCCTCCGGCAAGCTCGGCATGTGGGTGTTCCTGGCAACCGAACTGCTGATGTTCGGCGGACTGTTCTGCGCCTACAGCGTTTACCGTCACAACCATCCGGAAATCTTCGAGTTCGGCCACCAATACCTCGACAAGACGCTGGGCGCGATCAACACGATCGTGCTGATCACCAGCAGCTTGACGATGGCGTGGGGCGTCCGCGAAGCGCAGCTCGGACACAACAAACGGCTGGCGCTGTGCCTGATCCTCACGCTCCTCGGCGGGGCGGGATTCATGTGCATCAAGACGGTCGAGTACCACGCCAAGTGGGAACACCGCGTGTTCGCCGGCAGGTGGGACCAGTACGATCCGCGCTACAAGGGTCCGCAGGTTCCACACGAGCCGCCCACGAATGAGCCCGAGGCGCAGGCCGAGCAGCAGATCAAGAACAACAAGATGCTGCCGCAGACCACGATGGAGCCGCAGAACATGCCGACGCTCCCGCAAGGCGCGAATCCTGGCTATGGCGCCGCGCTAGCCACCCCGCAAGCCGCGACGGCGCCGTCTGAGGCTGCCGCGACCACGCAGGCTGGTCCGATGCTGCAGGCTGGTGACGCATATGCCGACCCCAATGCCGGCACCGCCGATGCCGCCAAGATCCACCCGATGCAGGGCGTCCCCGCGGGCCTTGCGACACGGGTGCACGCCGAGGGAAAATGGGAAGTGAAGTTTGACGATCTGCCCAAGACCGAGCAGGATCACGTTCTCACCTTCTTCAACCTTTACTTTCTGATGACCGGCCTGCACGGCATCCACGTGCTCGTCGGCATGGGCTTGATCTGCTGGATCCTGATTCGCTCGATGAAGCATGAGTTCGGCCCGACCTATTTTGCGCCGGTCGATCTCGTCGGACTGTACTGGCACCTGGTTGACTTGATCTGGATCTTCCTGTTCCCGCTGTTGTATCTGATTCACTAAAAGAGACTTTCATGGCTCACGAGATTCAACACGTTTCGACCCCGGCCGGCGGCGCTCATGCCGCAGGACAGTCGCACGTTCCCGCGCACGGGCAGCATCACGGCGAATATCACGTGCACGTCGTCCCGCCGTGGCTTCTGATCGCCGTCTTTGTCTGCCTGGTGATCCTGACGGGCATCACGGTTGGCGTCACCTATTTCGACTTCGGGCGAACGCTCAATGTTTGGATCGCGCTCGCGGTCGCGGTCGCGAAGGCGACGCTCGTCGCGCTTTTCTTCATGCACTTGCGCTGGGACAGCCCCTTCAACAGCGTGGTTCTCTTCGCGGCGCTCTTCTTCGTCGCGCTGTTCATCGGCACGGTCATCCTCGACTCGAAGGAATACCAGATTAACTTCGTCCCGCCGACGAGTACCTCGATGGCGCCGTAGGCTTGCCTTGGTCGTCCTGTGGCGAGGGCGTCTCGCCCTCGGTTTGCGGCGAAAGCCGCGCCTGCGAGGGCAAGATGCCCTCGCCACTTTTTCGATGCTCGATGCCAAACCCAATCATCGCCTGCCGCCCGGAACCGGGACGGTCGGAATGTGGCTGTTTCTCGCCGCACTCACCACGCTCTTCGGCGCCACAATGTTCGGCTACGCCGCCATCCGCCTCACCAGCGATCGCAGCCCGAATCTGCATTACCTCAACTTCCCGAAAAGCCTTTGGGTGAGCACCGTCCTGATCCTCAGCGCCAGCTTCACGCTGCACCAAGCGCTCGTAAACGTCCGCCGCGAGCGACTCGCGAAGATGCGCAAATTCCTCGTCGCGACACTGGTCCTCGCCGCCGGGTTCATCCTCGTGCAGGCGCCGAGTCTTGCGATCCTCCTCAAGCGCCATGCCGAATCGAACAAGCACGGCATCTTTCTCTATGGCCTGGTTTTCTTCCTCATCCTGGTTCACGCGCTCCACGTCGTCGGCGGGATCATCGGACTCTCGACAACGGTGCGTCACGGTATGCAAGGCAAATACGACCACGAAAACTACGCCGGCATCAAACACGCCGCGATGTACTGGCATTTCCTCGATGGGGTGTGGATCGTGATGTTCTTCGGAATGTTGATCCTGGGATGAAGCGTTATTCCCTGGATCGTGATCTACGGTTTGAGGAGCCTCTTGGCGAACTCCACGTGCGGCGCCGATTCAACACCGCGCGCAAGCGTTGCGAGCACATCGGCGATGCGGCCGGAAATCAGAGCCGCCGCATCCAGCCACAGGCCTGGGAACGCGGTGCTGAGGTAAATTCCTTGCGCGTCCGGTGCCGCCAGCACAAACTGCCCATCCTTCAAAACAAACCAATCCAAGGCCGCATCACGCGTTCGAAACACGATATATTCCAGGACGCCGTTGCGCTGGTACGCCTTCAGCTTTTTGTGAAGGTCGATGCTGGCGCTGCTCGCGGCGACTTCGGCGACCAGTTCCGGGCTCCCTTCGATATACCCCTCCGGACTGAATTTTACGCGGCCGCCATGCGCGGGCGCGATAAACATGCACACGTCAGGTTGCGGTTCATTATCAAGGTCAAGGCGCACGGTGCTGTTGTCGGCCGCGAGAACCCCCGGCGTTGCGGCGCGATAAGTCCCCAGCCACGTGACAAAATCCAGGTGCGGAATCCCATGCGCCCCGGCCGACAGTGCTGCCGCCATGTAGACCACTCCTTCAATCAATTCAGCCTTTACACCGTGAGGCATTTCCGCATAAAGGCGCTCGAATTCACCACGCGAGAGGTGATCTCCATTTTGCAGCGGCGGAAAGCCGCGCCCAGCGCTGGCCGTTGAAGGTTGACGTGCCGTGGCAGTGCTCATCACTTCTCCATCGTATGCTTCACAACAGACAACGCCAAGAAGAATTTGTCGAGCCGTTGGTTGTAAGCGGTTCTGCGATATAGTCTTGCCGGTTTAGAATGCAGAGCAAACGGGTTGCCATCTTAGGATCGACCGGATCGATCGGTTGCAATGCGCTGGAGGTGATTGCCCACCTCGGCGAGCCGTATCGCGTCGCCGCGTTGAGTGCGAACCGCCAAATTGACAAACTCATCGAACAAGCGAAGCAATCAAAACCAACAGCCATCGCCGTTGCGGATGAAAACGCAAAGCGCGCCGTCGCGGCCGAGCTTCCGAACGTCGCCATCTACGTCGGCCCGCAGGGCCTCGCGGAGATGGTTCGCCGCGACGACATCGACATCGTCCTCGCCGCCATTGTCGGCGCCGCCGGTTTGCCGCCCGTCCTTTCGGCAGTCGACGCGGGGAAGCACATCGCGCTGGCAAATAAGGAATCGCTCGTCGTCGCGGGTTCGATTCTCATTCCCGAAGCGCGAAAGCGCAACGTGCAGATCCTTCCCGTTGATTCCGAACACTCCGCGGTTTTTCAGGCAATGGCTTGCGGGCGAATCAATGAAGTGCGCCGCGTCATTCTCACCGCTAGTGGTGGGCCGTTTAGAAATCGCACGAAGGAAGAAATCGACCGCGCCACACTCGCCGACGCGCTCAATCATCCAACTTGGCGCATGGGCAACAAGATCACCATTGACTCCGCGACGATGTTCAACAAGGCGCTGGAGATCATCGAAGCCTGCTGGCTGTTCGACCTTCCGCCGGAAAAGGTGGAAGTGCTCGTCCATCCCGAATCGATCGTGCATTCGATGGTCGAGTTCGTGGATGGTTCGGTGATCGCGCAGCTTTCCCCGCCGGATATGCGGACGCCCATCCAGTACGCCTTAACCTACCCAGAACGCGCCGGCGGAATTGGGCGACGCCTCGATACGACCGCGGCATTCAATCTGCGTTTCGAGCCGCCGGACTTGAATCGTTTCCCCGCGTTACGTATGGCGTATCACGTGGCGCGCGAGCGCGGTACCTTAGGCGCGGTGCTCAACGCCGCGAACGAAGTCGCGGTCGAAGCTTTTGTCGCCGGAAGCATTCCCTTCGGCGGGATTTCGCGGGCGGTTGAGCTTACAATCTCTCAGCACGCGCCGGTGGCGGAGCCGTCGCTCGACGATTTGCTTCAAGCCGACCGCTGGGCGCGCGAAACCGCGGCGGATGTGATTCGCAAAGCTGCTTTGTAGAACGTAGGTCCGGCTCTGCCGGACATCGAATCGGAAAGACCGTCCGGCACAGCCGGACCTACGAATCCGGAACAACTTCATGGACTTCGCCAACATCGGCAGCATTCTCCTCCTCGTCTTTGGCTTCGGCTTCGTCATCTTCTGGCACGAGCTCGGCCACTTCCTCGCGGCCAAATGGTCGGATGTGAAGGTCGAGCAGTTCGCCGTCGGTTTCGGACAGGCGCTGATCTCCTGGCGAAAAGGCCTCGGCTTTCGCGTCGGCACGAGCAAGCAGGAATACGATCGGCGAATCCAGCGCCAGATCGAAGAGAAGCGCGTCAAGCAGCTCGAAGCGCATGAAGAACCGCCGCCCGCGACTGTCGAACAGGAAGACCGCATCGCGAGCGAGCTCGGCCTGGGCGAAACGGAATATCGCCTCAATTGGATCCCCCTCGGCGGATACGTGAAGATGCTCGGGCAGGACGACCTCTACGCCAACGCCGAGCAAACCCACCCGCGCGCGTACAACATGAAGCCGATCGGCAAGCGCATGATCATCGTCTCCGCAGGCGTGGTCATGAACATCATCCTCGCGTTCTTCGGTTTTTGCGTGCTGTTCCTGATGGGCTTTCACGTTCCGCCGGCCATCGTCGGCGACATGCAGCCGCTCTCGCCCGCGCAGGAAGCGGGCATGCGCGTCGGCGATCGGATTCTTTACTTCAACGATAAATACCAGCACGATTTCACGAAGATCGGCCTGAACGTCGCGCTCTCCGAAGCCGGCGAGGCGCTGCCGGTTTTCGTGCGCCATCCCGACGGATCTGAGGAGCATCTCTCGGTCACTCCGCGAAAGTCGGACGAGGATTCGACCGGTTTTCTCAGCATCGGCATCGACGGCCCGCGGCAGCTGACCGGTCCTGAAACCGACAAGAGCGACGGCGATCTGAAGGGCCTCGTCCCCGAGGAATCGCTCGCGATGACCGCGGACGATGTCGTCACCGCCGTCAATGGCCAGCCGGTCGACGCGAAGAAGGATTACTGGAAGTTCGACGCAGCCGTGCAAAACTCCGCCGGCGCGCCGGTCACGCTTACCGTGAAGAATCAGAAGTCCGGCGCGACGCGCGAGATTCAAGCCCATCCGGTTCTCGAAGAGCCGTACGGCAAGCCGCTGAGTTTCGCCGGTATGCAGACGCGCGTGCAGGTGATGGCGATTCAGCCCGAATCGGTCGTGAAGGGCAAGCTCAAGCCCGGCGACGTGATCGTCTCGATCGCCAACGACGCGCATGATTCCATCAGCGATCTGACGCGGCAAAAGCTCACGAAAAAGCTCAACGAGTACGGCGAGCAGGGGGCGAAGGTCTCCATCACGGTGCTGCGCGATGGGAAAGAAGTCGTGGTCCCCGACGTCGTGCCGAATATCCGCCTCGCGAAAGGGCGATACGGGCTCGGCGTTCAGCTCCTGCCCGACAGCCAGACGCTCGTCGTCACCGACACGCTCCCCGAAAGTCCCGCCGCCAAGGCCGGCATCCCCGCGGGCGCGAAGATCGTTTCTGTGAACGGCCAGCCAGTGAAGAATTGGTTTGACGTTCGCACGCAGCTCGCGAAGGTCTCTGCGAACGACACCGTCAAGATCGTCGCGACGGTCAACGGCACGGACAAATCATTCGATGTCGTGATGGATGCGCCGTCGGAACAGCTCGCCAAAAACATGCGCTACGGCACGACGATGGCGTTCCACGAGCTGCAGGAAGTTCGCCACACGAGCAACCCGCTGATCGCCGCCGCGTGGGGCGTCGGCGAAACCCGCGACCTCATTCTCCAGTTCTACACCACGATTCAGCGCTTCATTCAAGGCAGTGTGAGCCCGAAGAACGTGATGGGCCCGGTGGGCATCGTCGGCGCCGGAACCAAATTCGCCCTCAAAGGCAACGACTGGCTGATCTGGTTCCTTTCGATGATCAGCGCCAACCTGGCGGTGGTGAACTTCCTCCCCATCCCCATCGTCGACGGCGGACTCTTCGTCTTCCTGATTCTCGAAAAACTCCAGGGCAAGCCACTCTCCCCGCGCGCCCAATCGATCGCCCAGGTCATCGGCCTCGCGCTTATCCTCAGTGTCTTCCTCTTCGTTACGTATCAAGACATCGCGAGAATGCGCGGGTTCTGACGCGCCTTCGTCCCCGCTTCCTGCAAGGGAGAGGGCTAGGGTGAGGGTGAAGCGCGAGAGTGAATCCGCGCTGACTTCACATATCCGGTGAAATGTCATCCTGAGCGCAGCGAAGGCGGACTCTCACGCGAAGCGCACGATTTCGAAGGCTCCATTACTCTCGCGCGCGACCCTCACCCTTACCCTCTCCCTTCCAGGGAGAGGAGATGAATGCAGCACACTCACTTCGGCGTCGCCGCCTGCCAGCCATCTGCGAGGAGTATCTTCATCCGTTTGAGCGTATCCGCCTGATCGGCGTGCCCGGCGAGGTTCACGTCTTCCTGCGGATCGGTTTGATGATCGTACAGCTCAAACTCATCCGGCTTGTCGCCTTTCGCGGGCCACAGCGTGAAGCGATAGCGGCCGTCGGTCACCGTGCGGCCCATGCGACCTTCATGCGGAAACTGGCTGAACGCCGCGGTTTTCCAGGTTCGCGTTGGGTCGCTCAAAAGCGGCACGAAGCTTGTTCCTTCGAGTTGCTTGGGGAGGGGCAATCCCGCCAGCTCGCACAGTGACGGATACACATCGACGAACTCAACGAGCGCGCTCGTCCGCTGATTTGGCTTGATGCCCGGCCCGCTGATCATCAGCGGGGCGTGCGTCGCAATCTCGAAATTCGTGTGCTTTGTCCAGAGGCTGTGCTCGCCCAGATGCCAGCCGTGATCGCCCCACAGGATGATGATCGTGTTATCGCGCAGACCGAGGCGATCGAGCTCCGCCAAAACTTTTCCGACGAGCGCATCCGTTTGCGACACACACGCGTAGTAGCCATGCACCAGTTCCTTCGCCTGCGCCTCGGTCAGCGGACCTTGCTTGGGCATTCCCCGATACTGACGCAGCTCGGGCCAGTTCGTGAGCGCGACTTTCGGCGCATCCTTCGGCGGACGCATGTCGTCCGGCAACTCGATCTTGTTGCGGTCGTACAGGTCCCAATACTTCTTCGGGCACGCAAACGGCAGATGCGGTTTCACAAATCCGACCGCGAGGAAAAATGGCTTGTTCGCGTCCTTCAGCTTCTGCAGATACTCGATCGCGCGCGCGGCGGTCTGACCGTCGGGATACGCATCATCGTCCACATCCGCGGCCTCGACCGGCGGACCGCGCTGACCCTTCGGCGGATTCGCTTCGGTGCCGGTGGTCGGCATCTTGTTTTGCGGGAGCACGAACCACGGGAAACTCCCATGCTCGGGCCGCCACGGCGGTTCGCTCCAGCCGACGGGATCATCATTCTCCGCGTGGTGGAAAATCTTCCCGAGCGAGATCGTCGTGTAGCCGTGCTGCTTGAAGTTGTTGTCGAGCGTGAGCAAATCCGGCCGCACGGTCGGCAGCGGGGTCTTGAGATCCGTCACCTTCGTCGAATCCGGCCGGCACCCCGTCATCAAACTCGCCCGCGACGGCGCACACACCGCCTGCTGGCAATAGGCTTTCTCAAACAGCATTCCGCTCGCCGCGAGCTTATCGATGTTCGGCGAGAGGATCTGCTTTTGTCCGTAACACCCAAGCTCCGGCCGCAGATCATCGCACGCGATGAAAAGCACGTTGAGCGTTTTCTTCGCATCCGCGTGCGCCGCGAGTGGGGCGATAATCGAAAATACAACAAAGAGCGTGAGGTGCAAGAATCGCACGAATCCTCCGAGTGGAGTTATCGGTGTAAGGCTGGTGCACAGAGACGTCAAGTTGTTAACGAATATCGTCGCGTGTTTACAAGTGCGCTCTGGTCCCCTCTCCCTGAAAGGGCGAGGGTTAGGGTGAGGGTCGAGCGCGGCAGTTTGAGGATCTCTCGCGAAGCGGCGCGACCTGATTCACCAGGGTTCACCCTCACCCCCGCCCTCTCCCTCAAGGGAGAGGGAGAATGGTCACGGCCACATCGGTGCGGCGCAGAGCCCCGCGTCTTCGGGTTGGCCGGTCATAAGGTTGGCGTTTTGGACCGCCTGGCCCGCGGCGCCTTTGCCGAGGTTGTCGATCGCGCCCAGCGCGATGATCGGCGCCCGACCGGCGGCGGCGTAGGAGACGAACACGAGGTTCGATCCCGTCGCCCACTTGGTGTGCGGTGGACGATCGGTCACCCGGACGAAGGGGCGATCTTTGTAAAACTCGCGCGCAACTTGCAGGCACTTTTCGGTCGTAAGATCGGCGCCTTCTTTCGGACAGAGATAGCACGTCGCGAGAATGCCACGCGTCATGGGAATGAGATGCGGCGTGAAGGCGATGCGCGTTTCGCTCGCGGGTTGAAGACGCTTTACCGTGGCCGCGATCTCCGCAAGATGCGGATGCTTAAGCAAGCCATACGCGACGACGTCCTCGTTGCACTCCGCGAAGCCGAATTTGCTGTCGCCGCCGCCGCGGCCCGCGCCGCTCACGCCGCTCTTCGCGTCGATCATCATCGGCGGATGCGGCTCGACCAATCCCGCGTGAAGTAATGGCGCGATCGCGGCGAGCGCCGCGGACGGATAACACCCCGGGTTGGCGACGCGCGTGGCTTTCTTGATCTCCTCCGGCCAGACATCTGCCAAGCCATAGGTCCAGCCGTCGACGTAGCGATGATCTCCGCCGATGTCCACGATCTTCACGCTCGCTGGAACTTTCGCGAGCGGCTCGCGCGATTGGCCGGTGGGAAGCGATGCGAAGAGCAGATCGAGTTTCGGCAGCGCGGTCGGATCCCACTTTTCGATCACAAGATCGCCGAGCTTTTTGTTCAGCCCTGGAAACTTTTCGACGAGGCGTGATCCCGCGCTTGATTCGCCCGCGACGTAAACCATTTCAAATGACGGATGCGAAGCGCAAAGGCGCAACACCTCTCCGCCGCCGTAACCACTCACACCCACGATGCCGACTCGAATGCTCATAAGGCTCCATTATCGCGAGGGATGATAGGCAGACAACCACAACAGGAACCTGTCAATCGTCGTCCAAGGGCAACCACCTCCTCTCAGCGAGCTTCGCCACTAAACGCTTCTAATGCTTTAATCACAAAGGAGAAACCATGCAGACGTGTCGGCCGTCATGACGATCTCTTGAACAAGCGCGTCGCTTCCGGTATCTGCGTTCTTTGGGCGTTTACTCGATGGGCGAGCAACCGAACAAACCTAAACCAAAGCGGATTCCACCGTCGTCGGTGCAGGCGACCGCCGCTATCCATGCGCCCGATCTCTCGCAAGGTCCCAAGCCAGCTTCACCGCATCGCGCGCTGCCGGTTGGATCGATGCTCGGCAAGTACAAAATCCTTTCCGTGCTGGGGCACGGCGGGATGGGAAACGTCTACGCCGCCGAAGATCCGGTCATCAAACGCAAGGTCGCGATCAAAGTCCTTCCGCCGGAGTTCGCGCGCGATAAGTCGCTGATCGATCGCTTGCTGGCCGAAGCGCAGGCCGCGGGCAAGCTCACGCATCCGAACGTCGTCACCATCTTCGACGTGAATCACGCGGACGATGCCTACTTCATCGTAATGGAGCTCGTGCCCGGCGGAAGTGTGCAGGATTACCTCGCGAAGAAAGGCTCGCCCGGCTGGCGCGCCGCCACCAAACTCGTCGGCGAAGCGTGCAAAGCGCTGCAAGCCGCGCACGATATGGGCCTGATCCATCGCGACATCAAACCGTCAAACCTGATGCTCACCAGCGACGGCCACGTGAAAGTCGCGGACTTTGGCCTCGCGAAAGTGGAAGCATCGGACGCCACCATGCGCACGCAGCCGGGGACAATCCTCGGCACCCCCGCGTTCATGTCGCCCGAACAGTGCCGCGGTGACAAGGTCGACCTGCGCAGCGACATCTACTCGCTCGGTTGCACGTACTACGCGATCCTCACCGGCAAACCACCGTTCGAAGCGCCCAGCAGCATGCAGGTGATGTTCGCTCACTGCTCGGCGCCGATCCCCGATCCGCGCGCGATGAACATCGACGCGCCGGAAGGCGTCGTCGAGATTCTGCAGAAAGCGCTCGCGAAAAACCCAGAAGATCGCTATTCAACCGCGAAGGCGATGCTCGCGGATCTGCGCGCTGTACTCAGTGGCGCGAGTACTGTGCAGACGCAGGCGCTCGAAGCGCTCGCACAAGCGGCGCCGGCGCAGGAAGAAGTCTACGAACCGCCGCCGATGCCCGAAGTGCGCCGCCCGCACGCAAAGCTACCCGGATGGGTGCTTATCGCCGCCGGAGCATTCGTGGGGATGCTCGTCATCGTGCTTCTCGGGATCATTGTTGCATCGTCGATGAGCAACCGTCGGCAGATGCATGCGAATCAAAACGCGGCGCGACACACGGCGCCCAAGATCCTGACCGAAGCCGCGCCGGTCGCACCAAATTCCGTCCCGATCGCGCCATCCCCCGCGACCGCGCCGACGATCGAATCGATTGAATCAGCTTCAAAAGCGCCCGCGCCAGCGCTTGCGGTTTCGCAGACGAATGAGGCGTCAGCGCAGACACAACCGATCGCGCAATCGCTCGTACCGGCGCCCAAAACTGCGGAGCCCACCCCGGTTAAACTCGATCCGCTCGTCACCAATTCAATCGGCCAGAAGCTGATCCTCTGCAACGCCGGCACCTTCATCATGGGCGACAAAGCTTTCGCGGACGCGCCACCACACCCCGTGAAGCTCACCAAGCCGTTCTACATTGGCGAATACGAAGTCACCCAGGGCGAGCTTGCGAAGGTGCTCGGCGCGCCACCCAATGCTGAGCGAATTCAGCATGACGAGCTGCCCGCGGCGTTCACGTCGTGGGAACAGGCGACACTCTTCTGCCGGCACTTAAGCGAAATGCCCGCGGAGAAGGCGGCCGGTCGCGTGTATCGATTGCCAACCGAAGCGGAATGGGAATATGCCTGCCGCGCCGGCTCGACGACGCGCTTCGCGTTCGGCGATCAGCTCAAGAAGGAACAGGCGAACTTCGGCAAAGACGTCAGTATCATCCTTCGCAGAATGGAAGAGCGCCGCGGCGGCGCAAACGGAGGCGAACCTCCGCCTCGCCCAACGCAGGGCGCAGGCAATCAGCGTCAACGTCCCCCGCGGCCGAACGAGGAGCAAAGCGGTCCGCCACCCGAAAACGCCGGCACCGATGATCGCTCGCAACATCCACTCGAAATGCCCGGCAGCTATCTGCCCAATGCGTGGGGAATCTACGACATGCACGGCAGCGTGTGGGAATGGTGCTCCGACTTCTACGCCCCCGACGCCTACAAGCACGAAGAGTCAACCGATCCCACCGGCCCCACGAAAGGCAACACCCACGTCGCCCGCGGCGGATGCTGGAGCAGCTACGCCACCCAATGCGCCAGCGCCTACCGCAACGGCAAAGCCGAAGCGAACCAACGCGAGCCCAGCTACGGCTTCCGCGTGGTGTGCGAGATCACGCCATCGAAATAGGAACCATCAAGCTACACGACGCGACCGTGACTTGCCGGACGTCAGCGGCAGGCGAACGAGTTACTTCTCTTTTTGAGCGGAAGAAATAACCGGTCCGCTGAAGCGGACCCTACGAGCGATCACTTTTTCTCGCGCAAAGGTTTGCGTGTTGACTTGGGCTCCTCCAGCAGGCGCTGAAGGCATCGATTGGCCTTCTGGAGGAGTTGATGGATTTCCAGGAAGCACAGAACAGCGTTCTCTAAGACTGTAAGCGCGACCGCGAGTTCGGGAGTGCCGGACGGCGGTGATTTTTTGATTCGAACAAACGCGATTATCCCGAGGATCATCGCGAGGAAACACGGAACGGCAACGATCACGCCGAGCATCGCCGTCAGCCCACCCCACTGCGCACTGAAGTCGTCGACGATCACACATCCCACACCGAACAGAACGCCGCCGAAATGAACGAGGACAGCGGGCGCGAGCGTCGCCATCAAGAGTCCGCGCCAGCGCATCGGGAAAACGATCAGCGTGATTCCCGCGACGGTGTCTGCAAACGCCGCGAGCAGGAACAGCAGACCAGACAGGTCCTCGTAGTGGCGCACGAAAACTACCTTTTCGACGGTTTGCCAATCAAAGCCGTCGAGGAGCCCGATTGCCAGAAGGAGCGGGAACCCGACGAGCAGATGAATGCCGCCGGTCAGCCAGCAGCGCCGAAGCGGTCTCGGATCTGAAATCACGGAGCTATAGGCGACAGTGACAACGGGAGCGGCTGGAACAATCCCCATGATCAGATTATCGGCTCGATGCGACCCCCGTTTAAGGAAGGTCCATCATTCCCACGAATTGACACGAATCAGAATCCATTCGTGAGGATTCGTGTGATTCGTGGGCAATTTGTTCTGTTCTAATCTGCGTTCATCTGGCTGTAGGCGGTTCATCGTCTGCACTGATTGCGTCCAGCAAGAATGCGGCAATTGTATTGACCCGCGATTTCCGGTTCGGTACGCTGCCATCGCGGGCGACTTCGGGATCTAAATCTTTATTGATGGGAAGGACTCTCATGCGACAGTCATTTGTTGGGCGAGTAGTTGCTTCTTCGATCATCGTTCTCCTTGCATTCGGCATCGCGGGGTGCAACAGCAAACAGTCCGGCGGTGGGGGCGGGAGCTCGAGCGCTAAATCCCTCGACGGCGTTTATCACGGTGGAATGATGACGCTCACCATCAAAGACAAGAAGGCGACGATGGACATCGGCGGTGAAACCAAGACCCTCGATTACAAGGTCGAGGGAAATAAGCTGACGATCATCAATCCGAAGGAAGGCGACGCCGTCTTCACGATCAACGACGACGGGACGCTCAGTGGGCAGATGGGGACAATGTCGAAGAACGCGAATCCGGCGTGAACCAGGGGAAAAGAGCGTGCGCTAATCGAATCCGGCAGTGGCACTTTTAGTGCCGCTGAAGGTTTCCAAACTTTTCAATTGCGTGTTAGGTTTAAGTTTGGTAACCTTCCGAGCCACATCTTCCGGGAGGATCGATGGCTCACTTCAATCCCAATGCTTCATCCAAACTGGCACGAGCGGTCGCTTCCGTGGTTGACGGCCATTTACCGCCATTGACCGCTGTTGACCGCCATTTACCAAAACCGGAAAAATCGAAAACGAACCCACCGCGACCGGCGACGCCCGCAGCGGCTCGATTGTCGCCACGCCTTCGCGCCGTCGCGCGACTGATGGCGGAAGGAAAAACCAACCCACAGATCGCCGCAACGCTCGGTGTCACGCGACAGGCAATCTGGAAGTGGTCGACGCGTCCAGACCTGCTCGCGGAGGTGGAACGAATGCAGGCGGAGCTGCTCAAATTGAGCGGGGCGAAGTTGACCGCCATTTACCGCCATTGACCACTGTTTACCGCCGTTGATCCGTTCGCTCATTTGTCAAAACGAACCCACCGCGTCGCCTTCCCGGTAACATGTCGATCATGCGATATCCCATTTTCTGCCTGATCCTGTTCCTCACGATCCCGACTCTCATCGCGCGGGCGAACAACGTCAGGCTCGACGAGAACGGCGTGACCGAGGTCGACGGAAAGAAAATGTTCGTGCTCTCCGTTTCGCTTCCGCCTCGCCCCGTGGCGAAGGCGCCGGACGGGAGCGACGGGCTCGCGGTCCTCAAGCGCGACGGCCTCAACTTCATGCGCATCCGTGAAACGTTGTTTCAAAAGGAGGACGAGCCGTGGACCGAAGAGACGGTGCGCAGCATCAAGCCATGGCTCGACGCCGCCGCGAGCCAGGGACTCCTCTGCTGGGTGACGTTGCACAAGCTCGCGGCGATCAATCCCAAGAAGCCGGAGAACGAGAAACTCCTGCGCATGACGATCGAGATGTACAAGGATCATCCGGCGCTGGGCGCGTGGAAAGGATGGGACGAACCTGCGTGGGTGAAGCAGCCGCCGGAGCCGATGGTCGCTGCGTACAAGCTCTTCAAAGACTTGGATCCCAATCATCCCGTGGTGATCATCCAGGCGCCGATGAAAGCGTCGGCTCCGCTTGAACAATACCACGACACCGGTGATATCTTTGGCGTAGATATTTATCCCGTGACCTATCCGCCGGGGAAGCACTCGGATTTTGGCAATCACGAGATCAGCCTGGTTTCTGACTGCACGAAATGGATCGCCGCCGCATCGAAAGGCAAGAGCGTGTGGATGACGCTGCAGATCGCCTGGGCGGGCACCGCCACGCCGGGCAAAACGCTGCGCTTCCCGACGTTTGAGCAGCAGCGTTACATGGCGTACGCCGCGATCATCGACGGCGCCCGCGGGCTGAACTGGCAGGGCGGCGAGCGACCGCTGTCGCTCAACGCGCGCGACACGAAACTCGGCTGGAACTGGACGTACTGGGATTTCGTGATGCGGCGGTTGTTCAACGAGCTCAACGAAAACAGTCCGCTTCATCCCGCCCTGATCGCGCCCGATTCGAAGCTGCCGATCAAACTCACCGGCGCGGACGACATCGAGTTCCTCACGCGCGAGGTCGGCGACGAGATCTTCCTCCTTGCCGCCAAGCGCGAAGGCCCAACGACGAACGTTCATTTCAGCGGCCTGCCTTCGACCGACGAAAAGGCCGACGTCCTCTACGAAGAACCGCGAACGGTGCAGATCAAGGAAGGAGGTTTCGACGACTGGTTCGCGCCGAACGACGTGCACGTCTATCGCATCAAACGGCGCGGGTGACGTAGCGTCCTCCTCGGGTGCGCCGCTCGGAAGGTGTCATCCTGAGCGAAGCGAAGGATCTCGAAATTGGAAGACGTGTTCGATATCGAGATTCTTCGCTGCGCTCAGAATGACGGTTCTCGCTATTTCACAGTTACCTTCGTACGCAGAGTGGCATGATCGGACGAGCCGCCGATCATCAACTCATATTCACCCGCCACGACTACGTACTTCTTCTGCTTCGTGTCCCAGGTGCGGAAGCGCTGGGCGGGAATGCTTACGGCCACTTCTGACGATTCGCCTTTCGCGATCTTCACGCGCGAGAACGCGCACAGCGCGAGCTTCGCCTGCGATGGCGATGACTTGGGTTGGTGGAAGTAGACCTGTGAAACTTCTTCACCGTCGCGTTCGCCGGTGTTCTTCACGGTGAACGTAACCTTCACAGTCTCATCGGCGCTGATCGAATCATGATCGATCTTCGCGTCGGCGTATTCGAACTTCGTGTAGCTCAGGCCATACCCGAACGCGTACAGCGGCTTTCCGCCGAAGTAGCGATAGGTGCGATTGGCCATCGAGTAATCTTCGAAAGGAGGCAAGTCCTTCGTCGATGCATAGAACGTGACGGGCAATCGGCCAGCGGGATTGATCTCGCCGAAGAGCATTTGTGCGACCGCGCGTCCGCCTTCCTCGCCGGGGTACCACGCCTGTACGATCGCGGGGACGTGCTCGTTTTCCCACGGCATCGCCATCGCGCTTCCGCTGCAGTTGACGAGGATTAATGGCTTGCCTGTGTCCGCGAGTGCGTGGATCAAAGTCTCCTGCACGCGCGGCAGCTCGATCGACGTGCGATCGCCGCGCTGAAAACCTTCGAAGATGTCATCGCGAAGCGATGCCTCTTCCTTCTCGAGGCCCGCGTCGATGCCGCTCACAAAGATGATCAGGTCCGACGACTTCGCGAGCGCGATCGCCTTCTGCGCCGTCTCCGGCGGTTCGGGATCGGAGCCGTCTTTGCGACTCGTGCGGCGGCTGCCTTGCTCGTACGCGACTTCGACATCCTTGCCGGCAGCGTCTTTGATTCCCTGCAGGATCGTCGTCGTGCGCGACGCGCGGCCCGCGTAGTTGCCGTTCTGCATCGCGGCCGCATCGGCATTCGGACCGATCACCGCGATCTTCTTGTACTTCTCTTTCGCAATCGGAACGAGGCCGTCATTCTTCAGCAGCACGATCGATTCCTGTGCTACCTTCAGCGCCAGCGCGCGATGCTCGTCCGAGTCGATCTGATCTGTGCCGATCTTCGCGTACGGATCTTTGTCGGCGGGATTGAAGAGTCCGAGCTTCATCCGCATCGTGATCTCGCGCTCGCACGCCTGCGTCACCGCGGCTTCGTCGAGCAGACGCTTCTTCACCGCGTCGGGCGCGACGACGAACGCCCATCCGCCTTTGATGCCGTTGTTGTTGTGACCGGGACCGGCATTCAGATCAGGTTTCTGCCCCATACCACCGGAGGAAACATCGCACCCGGCCTTGATCGCGGCGGCGCAGGCTTCGATCGGGCCGGGCACGAACTTGTGCTCCGCCCAGATGTCGCCAATCGCGCCGCCATCCGAAAACACCACGCCGTCGAATCCCCACTGCTTGCGCAGCAGATCGGTCAGCAGCCACGGGTTCGCACAGCATGGCGTGCCGTCGATCGCGCTGTACGCGCCCATCACCGATCCGACTTTGCCCTCGCGCACGAGCGCTTCGAACGCGGGGAGATACGTGTTGTACAAATCCGCCTCGCTCGGCGTCGCGTTGAAATGATGCCGCTCGCGCTCGGGACCACTGTGCACCGCGAAGTGCTTCGCGCAGCCGATCGCTTTCGGATGTTCCGCGTCATCACCGCGCAAACCTTCGATGAACGCGAGGCCCATCTGCGAAGTGAGGTACGGATCTTCGCCGTAGGTCTCCTGCCCACGGCCCCAGCGCGGATCGCGGAAGATGTTGATGTTCGGCGAGTAAAAGTTCACGCCGTTGTGTTCACCCGTGTCGCCGTTGTGCTTGGCGACGTAATCGTTGTGCTTCGCGCGGCCTTCGGTCGCGATCGCGTCGGCTTCAATTTTGATCAGCGCTTGATCGAACGTCGCCGCCATCCCGATCGCCTGCGGAAAAACGGTCGCGACGCCATTGGCGACGCCGTGCAGACATTCGTTGCGATGGCTGTACGCAGGAATGCCGAGCCGCGGAATGGCCGGCGTGTTGGCGAGGATCTGCGACGCCTTCTCATCCAGCGTCATGCGCGAGACGAGATCGTGCGCCCGGGCTTCGGGCGTTTGCGAAGGATCTTTCCAAGTCTCAGGAGTGTCGGCCGCTCGTGTCGAACCACCGATAATCCCCGCACAGATCGCCATCGCCGCAAACGCCACTCGTCGATTCATGCTTCGTTCCCTCGTGAAATCAGTCGGCGGATCATCATCCATGGGCGAGCGATGTTTTCAATTGCGAAAAAGACTTTGTCGCGAAGGCGCGAAGAGACGCGAAGGTTCGCGAAGAAAAGGCTGCCTGTTCTTCGCGAACCTTCGCGCACCTTCGCGTCTTCGCGACAGATCTTTTGTTTAGCGTGCGTGACTGCCCGCCCCAATGAAGCGATATGCTTCATGTCGCACGTCATCGGGAAAATCGTGCTCGCAGTCGGGGTAGCGAACGACGAATCGATCATCGGCGTTGAGGAGGTGAAAGATCGGCTTGATCTGCTCGACCGCGAGGCGGGCGCCTTCGACGTCGAAGTTCGCGTCGCGGAGTGGGGAGTTGCTGAAGACGGCGCGCGGGGCGATGGCGGCGATCACCTCTGCGAAGTCGAATGGCATCTCGTCCGGATTCGAGTGATAGACGTCGCGGACGCGCGGCATGTAGCGATCTTGTGCCCAGTTCACGAGCTTCTTTCCGCCGTAGTAGTGATGGAAGGGCGTCCAGCCGCAGCTCGTGACGACCACGGCGATGCGCTCGTCGAACGCGGTGGTGAAGAGCGCGTTGTGCCCGCCGAGCGAATGTCCGATCGCGGCGATGCGAGTCGGATCGACATCGTCGCGCGCGATCAGCAAGTCGATGCACCGCATGTTGTCGCTGATCGCCTTCATCGTGCCGGACGCGTAATGCGAGTGCTTGAAGTCGTAATTCTTCTGCTCGCCGAAGGACGGATAATCCGGAGCGATGACGATGTAGCCGAGCGCGGCGAGCTCGGCGGCATATCCTCGTCCACTCTTGCCGGGCGGGCCGCCATCGACAATGTCCTTGCCGGCGTCGCCGGTGGGTTGCAGCGCGAGAACGGCGGGGCGGTGCTCGCCTTTCGCGATGTTGGTCGGCACGTAAAGGTAGGCCGTCACGCGTTCGTCGTAGAGATCCGCGAACGAAATCGTGTCGCGACGATACCCTTGTTCGCGGATCGAATCGGTTTTGATCTGCGAAACCGCAAGCGGACGCGAAACCGTTTCGCGTATCCGGATGTCGAGCGGCGGAAGGTGCGAACGATCCGGAAGCGGGCCCATCACGTCCTGCATCGCCGCGAGGATCGACGCGCGGCGTTTCGCCCAATCCTCCGGCGTTTTGATGGGCTTGATTTGACGGTCGGTGTCTTGGAACCAGTTGAGCACGCGATGATTGGGTTCCAATGCTTGAGCGCCTCCCGCGAGCATGAGTGCTGTTCCAAAGAGGACAAGGATGAGGTGCGATTGCATCGGCGAGGATGATATCGCCAATCAATTCTTGTCGCGATTGCGTCGATTCGTATCCTCAGAATCTATGCCAACCACACCGCACATCGAGCACCACTTCACGGCAGGCGAAACCGTTCGCGACATCGTCATCGGAATGTCGGATGGCCTGACGGTTCCGTTCGCGCTGGCGGCGGGGCTTTCGGGAGCGGTCGCATCGACGGGCATCGTGGTGACCGCGGGCCTGGCCGAAGTGGCCGCGGGCGCGATCGCGATGGGACTGGGTGGATACCTGGCGGCGCGCGGGGATGCGGAGCATTACGCGAGCGAGCGCCGGCGCGAGGAGATGGAGATCGTCGAGAAGCCGCTGGCGGAGGAGGAAGAGGTCGCGCACGTTTTCCGCGAATATGGCATGAGCAACGAAAACATCGCGCCGATCGTCGCGGCGCTGAAGGCGAATCCAACCGCGTGGGTGGATTTCATGATGAAGTTCGAGCTGGGGCTGGAAGAGCCGCAGCCGATGCGGGCGCGGAACAGCGCGCTCACAATCGCCGCATCGTACGTCGCCGGCGGACTGATTCCGCTCTCGCCGTATATGCTGATCTCGGTTGCGTCGCGCGCGATGCTGTTCTCGGTCGCGATCACGCTCGTGGCGCTGTTACTCTTCGGCTACATCAAAGGCCGCTTCACGGGGAACACGCCGGTGCGGAGCGCGTTTCAAACGATGCTGGTCGGCGGGCTCGCGGCGGCCGCGGCGTTTACCATCGCGAAGTTAATTGGAAGAGTGTAGACGCTTTCACGGCCGTCCCGGAGCGCAGCGCCGGGCGGCATTCTTCGGGTCGCCCGCGCGGCGCGATGCCGCCCGGCGCTGCGCTCGGGGACGGCCGTGAAGGTTTTCAAGCGATCACATCGATCGTCGCCTCCGTCGCATCGACAACCCGCTGGCGCACATCGTGAGCGACATGATTGCTGCCGGCTCGGGCACTACGCCGGCGTCCGGCGTGGCGTCGCCATAAATCAGCGTGGTGGCGTACGAATCGTTGGGGTTAGTGCTCGTCAGCGCGAAATCGAACTTGAGTGACGTCAGGCCGGAGATTGGGCCGAGGTCGATCGGATCATCCGTGAAGTAAGCGTTGGCGACGACGATTGAGTTGAATGTGACGCGCTGCAGAACCGTGGAGCCATCGCGCGTAATGGTAAACGTGAGCGAGTCAAAGCCGTTGCCGCTCGAGGTCGGATTGAGAAGGCCAACGATGAGATCCTGCGGATCGAGCGTGAGGTTGAAGTTGATCGTCGTCGACGCGGTCCAGGTGTGTTGCGTGTCGTCGGACGATGATCCGCCGCCAAGCGTGACGATCCCGAGCATGGTGCTCGGCGGGCCGAACGCGTTGTTGTTAATGTCGAAGTCCTTCTTCACGTTCGGCGAATTGCTTACTGCGCTCGCCGCGTCGGAACTGGAGGGCAACCCGTCGTTGAATGCGCCGACCTGATACCCTGAGAGCTGTGAAGCACTGCGCGGTGCCCGACGAAGGGCGGCCCAGCTCTGTGCGGATGTCGTGAGCGCCAGGGATGGCCCGGACGCGGACGTCGTGATGGTTTCGTGCTCGCCCGCGGAAATGTTGCCGATGGCGGTCGCGGTGCCACTGGTGCCGCGAGCACGCGAGATCGCGAGTGCGATTCCCGACGGGCCGCCGGGAGTTCCCGGGGCTGAGGCAAGCGCGCCCGGAGAAGCGGTCGCAGTCGCCAAGCTGACCGTGTTGCCAAGCCCGGAACCGCTCGCTGTCGCGGAAGCATTCGCTCCGACGCTCGGCTGCCCGCTACCGAACGACGAATGGAAGCCTGCTGTCGCATCGGCGGTCGCGGTTACGCCAGCGCCTGCAAAGCTTGATGTGCCGGTGGCGTTGCTGGTCGCGTCGCCGCCGACCGTGGTGGCGGTTGCGCCACCCGTGCCGTCTGAGCCATGCGCGCTCGCTGAGACGTTCACGGGTCCGCCGAGATTGTTCCCCGTGGTCCATGCGGTTCCGGTCGCGCCGTTGAGGACTGTAGCACTGCCGGCTACTCCCGGGGTCCCTGCAATTGCGCTCGTGCTGAGCGTCAGGCTGGCGCAGTTTTGCGAAAGCGACAGCGTGCTGGCGCCTGCACCGCCCGTGCCGCCGCCTGTCCCGCTTCCGCCCGAACCTCCCGTGACATTCTGTACGACATGGATGGGGCCCGACGTTGTCGCAGATATGTTACTCGTGATCTGGACGGGCGCGCCATTTCCACTAGCCGATGGTCCGCCCGCGCCGTTCCCACCCGTCAGCGACATCGTGATATTGATCGCGCCACCCGATGAGCCGGCGATGATTGGCCCGAGGGCTACGCCGCCACCGTCGCCCGAGGTCCCCGACGTATCGTCCTGTCCGCCAGCGCCACCCGTGGCCGTGAGATTCATGGTGACGTTGGCTGCAATCCCGGTGGCGCTGACAGTCGCGGTTCCACCATTTACGGCGCTACCGCTACCACCGGTTTCGCCTCCGCCTGTCCCACCGTGCGCGCTGACGGTGAGCGTGGCCGAGCCGTTCGGCGCGGTTACATCGGCGTTGGCCTGCGCGCTGCCCGCCGCGCCGGGGGTGCCCGTCGGACCGAACCCTTGCCCGCCATTTCCGCCCGTCGCGGTCACCTGATCGGAATAGATTCCGCCCAGGAAGGTCTCGTTGTCGGAAACCTTCGCGTCTCCGCCTTTTCCACCGCTCTGGCCTGCTGTGGGCGATACAAAGTTCCCGCCATTTCCGCCGGTACCGGTGACCGTGTTGCTCGAATCGCTGTTCGTGACGGTGAAGTTGACGTCCTGCCCCGGTTGTCCCGGACCACCGTTGGCGCCCGTTTGCGAAGTGGTCGCCGCCCAGGTCGCTGATGTGAAACTCCCGTTCAGGATTATCGCAGCGACAACGCTGGCAGTCGCAAGCGCGCCTGCGCGCAGATGATTCGGCATGTTTTCTCCCGCTCCCAAAAGGACGTGTGGTTGCGGGAGATAATACCAAGACCGTCGTGCAAGCAAATGGAGTTTTTGCCGGACAGTAGCAAGAAAGAAAGAATACGCGTGCGGGGATCACGCGCGCCGTCGGCGTTTCGAGAGGGCCAGCAGCATTGGCGCGCACAGCATCGAGAGGGCCGCCGGTTCCGGTGCATCAGCCGCCGGAGTCACATCCGCCCAAGTGTCGCCGATGCGCAGTTCGTCGATCTGCAGACCATGATCTGGCAAATGCTGGTCGTCTTTCAGCACGAATCCCGTGAGGCTCGTGCTCGGTTCACCCGTGATCTGCGCCGCCACCGAATTGCTCGACTCGAGAGAGCCCGGTATCGGATCGATATAGAGCTTGGCGGTATTCGTGCTCGATGTCATCGTGTACGCAACAACGACGAACAGCGTGTCGTTGAGGCCATATGTGGCTGAGGAAAACTGCGTGCTTGCGTTCACGGTGTTGCCGATTCCAAGCTTGTATGTCGTGCTTGCACTCGTGCCATCGCCTGATGCGATCATAAGCGCGCCGGCAACATTCCCCTGAGCCGTCTGACTCTCAACACTCGTTGTGTTCATGAACGCGGTGAGAAACTGTCCGTCAGGGAAATTGGCGCCGCCCACCGCCCAGCCATCGGTGGTGCCAATCTGGTTTACTCGCATCACCAAGGAGTAATACAGGGTCGTCGGGGTCGCCGGATTCACAGGATAGCTGGTGAACGGAGGTGTACTGGACCCATCCCAAGTAGCTGGCTGACCAAAAAAGTGATAGTTGTCTCCGCTACCACCGCTCCCGCGGTACATGGCGCTATTGCTATTGGGACTAGGATCCACCGAAAGGTTCGAATAGGAAAGGCTGCCGGTCGGAACATAAGGCCCCGAGTTTCCGCGATAGTAGAGGGCCCAATTCGGAATCGGGCTGCCCGCCTGCCCTTGCGTCTGCGGATCCCACGGAACGTTCTGTCCGAGTGAATTGTCGATGTTCCAAGTCGCCGGATTGGGCGACGCCGCGTAATTGAACGAATCGTAAAAGAGCACATTCGCCCGCGCCATTTGAGCGCACACAACCCCCGCCGCCAAAATACAACAGAACCTGGCTCGCATTATCTCTCCAGTCCTCGGCAAAGCCGGCTATCGATTCACAGATTTTTCGACAGTCGTACTAAACCTATCTGCGGGACAGGCGTCGTCAACAATAATCCACCGCGGCTACGGATAGATCGATTGGGGTGGCGGTTTATTGCTTTTCCTGGCATGGGATGGGTAATAGATCGCAGATTCTCGAGCATCCGATTCAGCAGGCGTACAGCGAAGAAGCCTCGATTTTTCGAAGGTGTTCAATGATCGCGTCAGCGGCCTGCTCAGCGGACAGATTGGTCGTGTTCAGCACGAGCAATCCTGGCAGTCCCGGTCGATCGACCGTATCCGCCCGCATGACACTTCGTGCAAATAGACGTGATACAAAATCGGGGCGACAAGATTCGAACTTGCGACCTCCTGGACCCAAACCAGGCGCTCTAGCCAAGCTGAGCTACGCCCCGCGCTGTGGCCAATCGTACGCGACCGCCCGCGAACGTCAAACGCGAGGCAAAAACCTGCGGAAATATCGAGCGTTTGATCCTTAAGCGCCAGCGCGAAGCTCGACCCCGCGCTTCGCGCCGTGCTCGCGAAGAAGCGCTGCCATGTTGCGATCGTTGCGCGCCTCCGCCGTGTCGAGCACCGTCGAATTGCCCAGCAGAACATTCGGATCCGCGCCGGCGGCAAGCAATTCGCCGACACATCGTGCGCTTCCCGACCCCACGGCGTTCCCGAGCGGCGTGAGCAGGTGCTGAGCGTCCACATTGGGATTCGCGCCCCGATTGAGCAGCGCCTTCACCATCGCGTCATCACCATTATCGCATGCATAAAAGATAGCGGTCGTATCAATCGCACTTCGCGCGTTGATGTCCGCGCCCTGCGATAGTGCCCGATCAATGCCACCCAGATCATGACTCGCCGCCGACGTAAAGAGCAGCAAACTCTCTCGCGGCGCGCCGGTGAACCAATCGCGAATGTCGTCCCAGCACCACAGAACGCTGAACATTCCAACGAGCACGATCGCGATTCGAAGCTTCGCAAATTGCGTCGTTTTGAAATCCCGTGCGCGCATGACGTCCCTGCCTCTCGTTAAGAGAACCTCGCACAACTTTTGAACCCGGATGAAACGTCAGTTGATGCTTCGCGCGACCCGATGCTTGAACTCGTCCTGCTTGATCTTCCCGGTGGCGGCATCGTCGATGTCGGATTTATTCACCTTGAGCGTGAGGCGCTTCGGAGTACCCGCGTCGTCGCTTCCGCTGATCGAGACGAAGACCCATTCGCCCGCACCGAGGTGGCGAAAGTGTGTCGCCTCCGGCAGCTGGGCGACGAGTGTTGCGATCAGCGCATCGATCTTGTCCTGATCGAACGTGGGGCGCGGCGAGGCTCCGGTGCGACCTTGCAGGTCATACATCTGCCAATCCCCGTCGGGAACGTAGTCGTTGCGGCCGGAAAGCTGACGCTTCGTGAGTTCCCACGCCGACGGCTTGGTTGTCGGCGCGCTCGTCTTGGTCGTCGGATATTTTCCGGAAGCCGCGAGTGGAATGTTCACGCTCATGCGGAAGATCAGCCCGCAATCTTCCATATAGATCGGCGCGACTCGACCGGTGGTCTGAAGAGTGATTCCCATCGCCTGTCCGACTGCGCCGTCGCCGGAGCTTCGCACCGCGTTCTCGAGGAGCTTATTCATGATCGCGAGGTCTTCTTTCCACTCGCCGCGGATTTTGTCATCCATCGGCGCGGTGACGAGAAGCACCGGCGAGTCGGACGACGAGCTCAACGCGAATACGAGCGCGTCGTTCCGGCCAGCGCTCCCAAAACCGCCGCCTTTGATCATTTGATACTTCTGCGCTTGCAGCTGGGCGTCGATCGCCGAACGTTGCGCGTCGAGGGTCCGTTTCAGCTGATCGATGGATTTCTGAGGCTCTGTACTCGGAGCCGCCGCCACCTTCGCCTCGCGGAGTAAAGGCTTTTCCTGAGCGACGGCGCTGAGTGTTCCGACAATCACCGCAGCTGCTGCAATTCGCTTCACATAGTTCACGAAGCACCTCATTCACTTGTTTGGGTTATTGATCGCTTTGGTTCGTACCCGTCGTGGCCGTGTGATCGACCGTCGCGAGTCGAGCAAATTCTTCCTGCGTCCGCAGCGCGACGGTCTCGACATCCTTCCGAAGCGTCGTGTGATCCGTCACCTGCTGCACCGCCAGCCGATTGATCGACGCCGCCACCGATTGCTGAAACTCCGCCTGCTGCGCCAGCTGCTGATCGCTGTAACGCGTCATTTCGCTCGCGATTTCCTGGCGAACTTCTTTCGCAAGTTCGGCGCGGAGCTTGGAAGGATCGATCGACGGCGAGGTCAAACGCGCGCTTCCGTAACCCACGCAAAGAAGCACGATCGCTGCGGCCGCCCATTTCAGCGGCTGACCGAAACTGATCGCTCGTGGCGCGCAGGAAGCAGTGGTTGGAATTTGCCAACCCGCGAGTTCTTTCCGAACGGTGCGCCACGATGCAATCTGTGCCGCACACGTCTCGCATGACGCGAGATGTTTCGTGATTTCCTCGCGTTTTGCCGCATCAACTTCGTCATACAAAAAATCCGCCAGTTCTTCAGGTTTGGGATGATTCATAGAAGCAACCTCTCTTTCGGGAGCACTGGCTTCGGCGGTGTTTCTCGCACCTCGTCGTTCAATGACTTGAGTCGCTCATTGAGCTCGTTCAGCGCCTCGGTCATTCGCCACTTCACGGTGCCTTCAGGGAGATCGAGCACCTCCGCGATCTCTCGAAACTTCAGCTGCTCATATTCCCGCAGCGTCACGATCGCGCGGTGCGATTCGGGCAGAGCGAGCACAGCCCGTCTCAGCAGCTCCACTCGCTCGGATTGCAATGCGCGCTCAAGCGGGCCGGGATCAATCGCCGCCTCGTCGCCTTCTTCATCTCGCAACGCCCCGCGACGGCCGGCGCGTCGCGCTTCCTCGTAACACAGGTTCAGCGCGATCCGCCAAAGCCAGGTCGAAAACTTCCGCGACGGATCGAACTGCTGGCGATTCATGAACACGCGCGAAAACGTTTCCTGCGTGAGATCCTCTCCGCGGTGCTCGTCGCCGGTCATGCGGTAGCACAGCCGGCGAATGCGCGGTTCCCAGCGCGTCATCAATTCCGCAAACGCGGCGTGATCGCCTGTGAGTCTCAGCCGGCGCATGAGCTGTTCGTCGGCGTTTGCCTCTCGTGAGCCGAGCAGTCGCGGCCAGTTCATCGGGTCCTTCCCATCGGGTTCTCACGCCCGCACATCAGGTGGTATGCGCGGGTATTCGATTTAGTTGGAAATCCATTCGGATTTTGCCTTCTAACACGGAAACGCGGATTTTATCTTGGAAAGGCTATGGCTGATCTGAATCTAGATGCAAAAGCAACAGCAGTCGTGGTGATCGATCTGCAACAGGCGATCGTCGCGCGGCAAACAGCGCCGCACGCGGCGATGGATGTCGTCAAACGGGCCGCCGACCTGTGCGACCGCTTCCGCGCGAAAGGCTCACCGATCGTATTCGTTCACGTGGACATGGCGAACTTCGTGAAGCTGACGGTCGACAAACCCACGCGCGATCCCAACGCGCCTCCGCCACCACCCAGTGCCTCCGACCTCGTCCCCGAAACCCGCAAACAGCCAAGCGATCTGCTCATTTCGAAACGCTTCTGGGACGCCTTCCCCAATACGGACCTGGAACAAAAACTCCGCGAGCGAAAAATTCGCACGATCGTCCTCTGCGGGATCTCCACCAACTTCGGCGTGGAATCGACGGCGAGAACCGGCGCCGCACTCGGCTTCGACATGGTGCTCGTCGAAGACGCGATGACGTCGATGGACGCAAGCGCTCATCGCTTCGCGATCGAGAACATTTTCCCAAGACTGGGCCGCGTGCGCGCGAGCGGCGAAGTGCATCCTCAGTAGGAAAGCAGAAGCCACCCAATCGTTTCCTCTTCCCCGCCTTACCGCCGACGGCTGCCGCGAAACGCAGATGAAAGAAACAATTCTGCGCGGCGTCTGTATAACAGACGGATAGTCGTCTCATCTTCCTACGGGGGTTCTCTCCATGAGCAACATGATTCGGCGGTTTGTTTCGGTTCGACGCGCAGCGACGCTTTACTTTGAAACGCTCGAACAGCGCTTGCTGTTTGCCGCTACTGGCACGCCCGAATGGACCGGTCCCATCCAAGGACACCAGGATTTCCGCGCGACGGCGATTGCATCGCTCGATGTGAACCCCACGCTTCTCGAATTCACCGGTTACGTTCCCGCCGACCAGTACACGACGAATATCAGATGGGGAGACGGCGCGGAAACCGCCGGTACGCTTACGTCGCTCGGTAACAATCGTTGGGCACTCAGCGGCGGACACTCGTACAAAACCGCAGGGGTTTACAGCGTGACCTTTCAAGTGAAGACCGACGCCGATGGTGGCGATTCGATGGGAAGCTGGACCTATCTCGCCGCGGGTGAAGATGGCATTCAAGTGATCGGCAAGTCACCGCACGCGTATGGCAGCGAGAACAACCCTGAGTCGGATCTCTTCACCTTCACCGATACGGGCATGACCGATGACGCGCCGTACCGCGCGATCATTGACTGGGGCAACGGCCAGGTCACCGAGGGGCGCGTTCAGCTCAATCAAAACATGGGTGAGGTCTGGGGTACGCCGGACTACAGCGCATCGGGCAACTACACGGCGAAGGTGACGCTTGAGCGGCTCGATACGTCGGGCCATGTGCAGACGTCAAAGCAAATAGACGTCTCGATCGACTACTCCCTCAGTTCGATCCGACTGGATTGGCCAGGCGCTGGAGGGCAGTTGCTCTACGCGAGCGACGGGCACGTTCATCAGTCGCTGGCGGAGTTCGCGGCGGTGGAACCGATTGACCAGTACAGCAACGAGATTATCTGGGGCGACGGCGCAACGTCGACGGGCGCGTTCGTGGATACCGGCCGCATCGATGCACAGGGTCACGCGATCTTCAGTCTCGTCGGCGATCACCAATACGCCGCAGGCGATGCACAATATGGCCTCGATATTTCCGTCCACACCAAAGACGGCCGCGACGGTGGATTTGGTAGCGGAGTGGTCACGGGCACCGAACGGTTGATCGTTGAAAATCCGTCCATCGGCTCGGTGCTTTGGCTCGATCCGGGCGATCACGATGTTTCGAATTACGGCTTCCTCTCCATTCTCGATCCGACCGGTGTCGATCACGATTACACGGTGACCATCGACTGGGGCGACGGCACGAATTCCGTCGGCACCGCCGCTAACGCAAACGGTTCGCGGATCGCGGCGATGGGCCAGCACGCGTATGCGGATCGAGGGAGTTATCAGGTGACGTTCCACGTGAGTCGTCCGTCGGGCAATGGTGGAACGATCGAAGTGAACGAGACATTCACCTTGCAATTGGTCACGGAAAAAGAGCTCGCCGGGCGGCCCGCGGCGAACTTGAATTTTACCGATGGCCCGATTCTGCAAGTCATCACGCCGACATCAGATCCCGCAAACCCGGCAACGCCGACGCAAACGCCGATGGATTCCAAGTCGGCTCACATGACGATCGAATCACGAAAGCCGACGCTGCAGACGAGCACGGTCGTGTCGCTGGAATCGCTGCTCGATCAGGACGATCGCCTCGACGATTTCTTGAATTGATCGGCTACGCCTTCACCCCGCGGTAGCAGACGCAGACGCCGAAGGTGAGGGGGAATTGTTCAACCTGCGTGAAGCCCGCCTGCCGCATCATGTCCATCATCTGCTCGCGGCCGATGAAGGTGTTCACCGATTCGGGCAGATATTTGTACGCCCCGGTCTTGTCGCCGCTGATCAGCGTCGCGGTGCGCGGGAGGATCTTGCGGAAGTAAAAGTTGTAGAGCCCGCGAAGGATCGCGTTCGTCGGCAGGGAGAACTCGAGGATGATCACGCGTCCGCCCGGCCGAAGCACGCGGAAGAATTCCCTCATCGCGATCAGCGGTTCCTGCACGTTGCGGATGCCGAAGGCGATGGAGACGACGTCGGCGGATTGATCAGGCAGCGGAAGGGATTGGGCGTCGCCATTAATCCACTGATTCAATGCAGTCGCGCTATCCTTTAGCCAAGCAACGGCGTTCGGTGCATCGACGAAATAGCCTCGGGTCTTGCGCTTTGCTTGCCCCAACATGTCAAAAGTGAAATCGATACCGACTACGGCCTTTACAGCTCTCGTATATCGATCATTTAGCTGCCAAAGCGCCTCTGCAAATTCAATTGCGAGATCACCCGTGCCGCATGCGACATCGACAACAAGGTCAGCAGGTTTTATCAGCGCCAGCTTCACCGCCTTCTTCCGCCACCGCTGATCCATCCACAAACTATGCAGCCGATTGTTCAGGTCGTAGCTCGGCGCGATGGCGGCGAACATCTTCTGCACGCGCGTACGCTTGTCCGCGACCGCGTGCGGATTGCGAAGGAGGTTGTCGTTCCAGGCCTGAGTCATCGAGGGCGCGGGATTATAGGGTTCTCGTCGACCAGTGAAAGCTCTCTCCATTTAGCCGCGGGGCTCGCCCCGCGCGGAAGCCGCGGAGTGAGTGACGTCTCGCGCGGGGCAAGCCCGCGCGGCTAAATGAGATCGTATCGATTAAGTGACAATGCACGAGCGAATCCATATCATTCATCGCCTTTCAAAACTGGAGAAAGTTCGATGCCCGTTGAAGTCACCATGCCGCAGCTGTCCGACACGATGAGCGAGGGAACGCTCGTCAAATGGCACAAAAAAGAGGGCGATCGTGTAAAGGCCGGAGAAGAAATCGCGGACGTGGAGACGGACAAGGCGACGATGCCGATGGAGGCGTTTGATGGGGGAACGCTGGCGCTGATCGTGGCGAAAGAGGGGGATAAGGTTGGGGTGGGGGGATTGATTGCGGTGATCGCGACGGGGTCCGAAAATCCGGCTGAGGTGAAGAAGCAGTTTGCGGGTCGCGCAAGTGGGGGCGCGGCGCCGAGTGCGCCCAAGCCCGAAGCGCCGAAAGCTACTCCGGCGGCGCCTCCTGCGAAGACGCAAGCGACTGCCGCGCCGTCTGGTTCTCCCGCTAAGCCGCAAGCGGCTCCTTCGAGTGGCAATTATCAATTCGATATTGTCGTGATCGGTGGGGGGCCTGCCGGCTATGCAGCTGCGATTCGGGCGGGGCAGCTCAAGAAGCGTGTGCTTTGCATCGAGAAAGAGAATCTCGGTGGGACGTGCCTGAACTGGGGATGCATTCCGACCAAGGCGCTGCTCGAAGACGGCGCGTTCGTTCGTCGCATGAAGACTGAGGCGGCGACGCGTGGCGTATCGTTCGACAATATGAAGGTTGATTTCTCCAAGATCGTCGGCCGCAGTCGGGGCATTGCGGAGAAATTGTCGAAGGGCATCGCGCACCTGTTCAAGAAGTACGAAGTGAAGAGCGAGATGGGTACCGGTCAATTGATCGCGCCGCACAAGGTCAAAATCACCGGAAAAGACGGCACGAAAGAAGTCACCGCCCGCGACATCATCATCGCGACCGGCGCGAAAGCGACGCAACTGCCCGGAATGCCATTCGATGGCACGAGGATCATCACCTCGCGCGAAGCAATGACGCTCAAGCAACAGCCCAAGCGCATGGCGATCATCGGCGCGGGGGCGATCGGCTGCGAGTTCGCGGACTTCTACAACGCCATCGGCACCGAGGTCACGATCATCGAAATGATGGATCACCTGCTGCCGATCGAGGACGAAGATGTTTCCCTGGCGCTCGAGCGCTCGTTCAGCAAACGCGGCATCAAGGTGATGGTGAAAACCAAGACCGAGAAGCTCGAAAAGAATGGTGACGCGATGCGCGTCACACTCTCCGGTGGATCATCCGTCGATGCTGATGTGGTGCTGGTCGCGGTTGGCGTGACGGGAAATCTCGAAGGTCTTGTTGGTCCCGATTCGAAGCTCGAGATCTTCAAGAACCGCGTAAAGGTCGATCACAACTACAAGACGAATGTGGAGGGCGTGTGGGCGATCGGCGACGTCATCAGCATGGACGGCCAGCGTCACGCGGACCTCGCGCACGTCGCCCATCACGAGGCGGTGTATCTCGTCGAGCGCATCTGCGGCGTGTCGGACCATGAGATCGATTACCGCTACATCCCGGGTTGCACGTACACGCATCCGCAGGTCGCGAGCATGGGGATGACCGAAAAGAAGGTCCGCGAGCAGAAGCGCGACATCAAGGTCGGCAAGTTCCCCTTCAGCGCGAGCGGCCGAGCCCTCGCCGCCGGCGAGAGCGAAGGTTTCGTCAAACTGATCTTCGACAAGCAAACCGGCGAACTCCTCGGCGTGCACATGATCGGCGAGAACGTGACCGAGCTGCTGAGCGAACTCGTCCTGGCGCGAAAACTCGAAGCGACGGAGGCCGAAATAATCGAAGCGATGCATCCGCATCCGACAATGAGCGAAGCGGTCATGGAAGCCGCCGGCGTCGCCGACGGCCGAGCAATCCATCTATAAAACAATGATCCGCAGATTTCGCAGATTCGCGCAGATTTAATCTGCGCAAATCGCCGCAATCTGCGGATCAATTTCTTCTCATGTTCGTCGGATTTCGAACATCGGCTTGCGACTAGGGCGTAAGGCGCAGCGTGTCGTCGGAAGAATTCGCTCCCTTTCCGCTGGTGGCTCCAGCGATCGAAGCAGATCCGCCCAATCGTTCTCGGAACGCGCTCCGAAATTCCAAACGGGTTTGAATCCTTCCCGAACGAACCTCGTCCGCCAATCCTTGAAATACATCCGTCAAACGTCGAATCTGTAGTACGGCGTCGCCCGAATTCGCGCCGGCGAACTGAAAGCTATCGATCTTCCAGGTGCCGCCGGCTTGTGTGAGCACGAATTTCACCGACGAATCTCTTTTTGACGTGGCAATACACATCGCGTCTGTTTCGGCGAATTCGAGGTCGTTGCACTCGATGGTGATCCCTGCATCCGCGACGCGTGCGGAAAATCGCTCATTGGCCGCCGACGCCGTGTCCGCCATCGCAGCAGAGAGGTCACAGATGGCCGCGATCAGAGGACCATCGCGTTCCTGATGTGCCAGAGTCGCCGTCGCGGTCGCTCGATCCTTGATCAACATGGCGTCTGCAAAGGCTTGAATCACGCCCTGCGGAGAACTTGGATTGATAGGCTTCGGCTTCGTCGTTGCCGTCACGTGCGTCGTCGCGCCCACTTGGGTTGTTGGAGGAGCGGAAGGCGTAATTGCGACGGGGGCCTCTTTCCGGCAACCCGCGATCGCCAACAGAATTCCCAGCCCCGCGCCCCTGAAGTGCATGACGAAATTGTAAGCTGTGCGATTGGCGCTGCAAGAATTCGGTGATTGACCGGCAGAATCCGGCCGATATCATCATTACCGATGAATCGCATTACCCCTATCATCATTCGCACTTTGCGAGGCGGGAGCCGCGTGTAGGGGTCGTTTTCATTCAACGAAACACCAAACCCTCAGGCGTGGCCTGAGGGTTTTTTGTTGGCGGACGAGGTCTTGTGCCGGGTGAATCGAGCAAACTGAGCGGGCCGGATTGGACGCACGAGCGGCCGATCGTGGAGTTGCTGCGCCTGGCGGGCCCGACGGTCGCGCAGATGGCCTCGTACACCGTCATGCAGTTCATCGACACGTGGATGCTGTCGCATCTCGGCGTTGATGCCCCGACGGCCGCGGGGAACGCGGGGATCTTCGCGTTCGCGGTGATCAGCTTCGGCATGGGCATCCTGTTCATCGTGAATACGCTCGTGAGTCAGGCGTTCGGGCAGGAGAACTATTCGCACTGCGGGCGATATTTGTGGCAGGGCGTGTGGGTGGGCGTGATGTTTGCGGTCGTCGCACTCGTCGCGACACCGTTCGTCGATCACATTTTCATCACCGCTGGTCACACGCCTCATCTCGCGGCGATGGAGACCACGTATCTGAAGATCGTGCTCGCCGCGACGTTGTTCAAGATGCTCGGAATGGCATGCGAGCAGTTTCTGCTTGCGGTGAATCGGCCGGGACTCGTGCTTGTCGCGGCGGTGTGTGGCGTGAGCGTCAATGCCCTCGCAGCATGGATGATGATCTTCGGCCACGCCGGGTTTTCGTCGATGGGCGTCGCTGGCGCGGCATGGGCGCAGAACGTCGGCGTATTCGTGGAGATGTTCGTCGCGATCGTGTTTGTCTTCGCGCCGAGCATCCGCAAGAAGTTCAACGTGCTCGACTGGCGTTTTCGCTGGCCGGAATTTAAGACGCTCGTGACCGTCGGCGCGCCGTCGGGTTTGCAGATCGTCGCGGACGTCGTCGCCTGGTCGATGTTCATCGTCCTGGTGATGGCGCCGCTGGGCAACAATGCGATGGCCGCCAACACGTTCATGTTCCGCTACATGGCGGTGAGCTTCATGCCCGCGTTTGGCATTGGACAGGCGGTGACGGCGCTGGTGGGGCGATACATTGGGCGAGGCGAGCCGGAAATCGCAATGCACCGCGCACACCTCGGATTCAAGCTCGCGGCCGTCTATATGCTGGCCTGCGGTTTCGGTTTCTTTATTGCTCGTCGTCAACTGATGTCTGTGTTCACGAGCGACCCCGACGTGCTTCGCATCGGTACTGTGCTGATGATCTTCGCGGCGATCTATCAGTTCTTCGATGCGATGTACATCGTCTACTATGGCGGACTACGCGGCGCGGGCGATACGTTCATTCCCGCGCTGGTGACAGCGGGGCTTTGCTGGTCGATGACGGTCGGAATTGGATTCCTCGTCGCACGGCATTTCCCTCGCTTCGGCGCCGCCGGCCCGTGGACGATTGCCACAATTTACGGAGCGATTCTGGGCTTCTATATGTACGGCAGATTTGTCCGAGGAAAATGGAGATCGATTCACCTCGAACCGTCGGCCTCGAACGAATCGCTTGCTTCGGCTACAGTAACCGTTTCTTCAATTTGAGCAGCTATGTCCACCGAAACGCCACAGAAAAAGAACTACAAGCAGACGTTGAATCTGCCGCAGACCGCCTTCCCGATGGAAGCGAAGCTCGTGCAGAACGAGCCGAAGCGCCTGGCGATGTGGAAGGAAGGGCGGCTCTACGAAAAGTTGATGACCGCTCGCGCGAAGGCGCCGCACTGGGTGCTGCACGACGGCCCGCCGTTCGCGAATGGCGATATCCACATCGGCCATGTGATCAATAAGACACTCAAAGATGTTTTCCTGCGCTATAAGAGCATGGCCGGCTTCCAGACGCCGTATGTTCCCGGCTGGGATTGCCACGGGCTGCCGATCGAGCACAAGATCACCAAAGATCTCGGCCCGAAAGTTCGCGAGATGAGCAAGCTCGACGTGCGCAAGTTGTGTCACGAGTACGCACAGAAGTACGTCGGCATCCAGAGCGAACAGTTTCAGCGGCTCGGGATCCTCGGCGAGTGGAACAACCCGTACCTCACGATGAAGCCGGAGTACGAGAGCGAAACGCTCAATGTCTTCGCGGACTTCGTCGAGGCGGGGCTGGTTTACAAGCAGCTCAAGCCGGTGCACTGGTCGATCGCGAATCAGACGGCGCTGGCCGATGCCGAGCTCGAATATAAGGAAGTGGACGACAACAGCGTCTTCGTCGAATTCGCCGCGCGAAACCCCGGCGAAGTGAAAGGCAAGTTCGATCTGCGTGTGAATGCGCCGGTGAGCTTCCTGATCTGGACGACGACGCCCTGGACTTTGCCCGCGAACATGGCAATCGCGGTGCATCCGGACGTGGAATACGCGTTTGTTCAATACGACCGCAACGGACAGACGCGCATCACGGTCGTCGCGACCGATCTCGTCGAAAAGGTTTTCGCCAAAGTTTCGGATTCGAATCCGCAAGTCCTGAAAACGGTTCGCGGAAATGAACTGGTCGGTTTGGAATACCAGCATCCATTCGTCGATCGCGTCGGCCGCGTCGTGCACGCCGAGTACGTGACGACGACAGACGGGACGGGTCTCGTTCACACCGCGCCAGGTCACGGTGAAGATGACTATCACACCGGCATCACGAACCACATCGAGATCTATTGTCCAGTGCAGGCGAACGGGCGATTTGATTCGACCGTGCCGAACTGGCTCACTGGCCTGACCGTGTGGGAAGGCAATCCCAAGGTGACGGACAAGCTCAAAGAGCTCGACGTCCTCTTCGCAGAGGAAAAGATCCGCCACAGTTATCCGCATGATTGGCGCAGCAAGACGCCGACGATCTTTCGCGCGACCGAGCAATGGTTCATCTCGCTCGATAAACCGTTCGTGCCGAAAGGCGGAAGCGGTGAAGCAAAGTCCCTGCGGCAACGCGCGACGGAAGCGGTCGAGCAGACGACATTCATCCCGAGCTGGGGCAAAGCGCGCATCCTCGGCATGCTCGAATCGCGGCCGGACTGGTGCATCAGCCGCCAACGCGCTTGGGGCCTGCCGATCCCGGTGTTTTACAACGAGAAGGATGAGCCGTTGCTCACCGGCCAATCCGTGCGCGCGGTCGCGAAGCGATTCTGCGAGCGGGGCTCGGATGTGTGGTTCACCGAGACGCCAACCGAGCTGCTCAGTTGCGATCAGACCGCGTGTCCCGCTCATTTCGGCGAAGTCGCGAAGCTGCGCAAGGAGAAGGACATCTTCGACGTGTGGTTCGAGTCCGGCAGCTCGTGGCACGCGGTGTTGCAGTGCCGGTCGTACCTGAAGTTCCCCGCCGACCTGTACCTTGAAGGCTCCGATCAGCATCGCGGATGGTTTCAATTGTCATTGTTGCCGGCGCTCGGCGCGACGGGCACTCCGCCGTTCAAGCAAGTGCTCACGCATGGCTTCGTTGTCAAACCCGACGGCACGAAGGTCAGCAAGAGCGACAAGGAATACGTGACCGCGACCCAGGAGATTGAGCGGCACGGCGCGGATCTGCTGCGACTGTGGTGCTGCTCGGTCGATTACCAGGGCGATATCCCGACCAGCCCGCAGGCGATCAAGGAATTCGGCGACAAGTATCGCAAGATCCGCAACACGCTCCGCTATTTGCTGAGCAACCTGTACGACTTTGATCCGAAGCAGAACACCCAGGAGGTTCCGCAGAACAGCCTCGACGGCTGGGCGAGCGCGGAGCTAGATCAGCTCATCGCGGACGTGACAAGTGCATACGATGCTTATCAGCTTCACCGCGCGTTCCGCCTCTTGCACGACTTCTGCGCTGTGCAGATCAGCGCGGTGTACGGCAATGCGATGAAGGATCGGCTTTATTGCGAATCCCCAAATTCGCCCGTGCGCCGTCGCACGCAAACGGTTATGTACCGAATGATCATCGCGCTGACGAAGCTCCTCGCTCCGATGATCGTGTTCACCGCCGACGAGGCGTGGGAATATATCCAGCATAAGCCGAAAGACGACGCGGAGTGCGCGAGCGTGCATCTGGCACTTCTGCCGCAACCTTCGGGTCAAACGGTCTCTGACCAACAGCGCGAAGAGTGGAAGCTGCTGATGGACCTGCGGGATCAAGGTCTCGCGCAGCTCGATACGCTGAAGAAGGAAGCGGGGCTCAATAAGGCGCTCGATGCTGAGGTCATCTACGAAGTGGACGATGACGATCTGCGTCGGCGGCTGCAGGTGTACGGTCCCGATCTCGAAGATCTCGTCGGTGCCGGTTTCCACAGCTTCGCCGAAGTGAGTACGAACAAGCCGGCGGTGTCAGTGAAGATGGTCGACCGCCGCGAGACGTATCAGGCGTGCGCTCGGAGCTGGAAACGGCGCCCCGATGTCGGTCAGGATCCCGATTATCCCGATCTCACATTGAGAGATGCCGCGGCCGTCAAGGCAAACAAGTAGGGTGTGCTTCAGCACACCATCTGTGAACAAACGAAACGGTGTGCTGAAGCACACCCTACGGAAGAAATGAGTCATGAAGATCGCAGTGATGCCCGGGGATTTCGTCGGGAAGGAAGTCGTCGCGGAGGGATTGAAGGTCCTGAAGGCGGCTTCGAAGAAGTTTGGCTTTACGTACCAGACGACCGACTATCCCTTCGGCGCTGAGCATTATCTCAAGACGAACATCACGCTACCGGATTCGGCCTTGAAAGAACTCGCGGCGCATGATGCGATCCTCTTTGGCGCGGTCGGCGCTGACCCGCGAGGCAATGCACTCATTCCGCAGGGGCTGATCGAAACCGACATTCTGCTGAAGATGCGTTTCGAGCTCGATCAATACATCAACCTCCGCCCGACGAAACTGCTGCCGAACGTCCCGACCCCGCTGAAGAACGCCGGCCCGGACGATATCGACATGATCATCGTCCGCGAGAATACCGAAGGCCTGTACTGCCAGAACGGTGGTTTTCTCTACAAGGGTACGAAGCACGAAGTCGCGAATCAGATCGAAGTAACGACGCGTCACGGCGTCGAGCGCGCGATTCGTTATGCGTTCGAATACGCGAAGCAGTTCAACCGCAAAAAGGTGACGCTCGTCGCGAAGACGAACGTGTTGCGCTATGCGCACAACCTTTGGATGCGCGCGTTCGAGGAAGTGAAGGGCGAATACGCGGGAATCGAGACCGGTTATGACCATGTCGATGCGTGCACGATGTACATGGTGACCAACCCGAAGCGATACGACGTGATCGTGACGACGAACATGTTCGGCGACATCATCACAGATCTCGGCGCCGCCATTCAGGGCGGAATGGGCATGGCGGCGAGCGGAAATATCAACCCGACACGTCAGGCGGCGAGCATGTTCGAGCCGGTGCACGGCTCGGCGCCGGACATCGCCGGCAAAGGGTACGCGAATCCGATCGCGACGTTTCTGAGCGTCGCGATGATGCTGGACTTTTTGAATCAGCCGAAGGCGGCGGCGGCGATTCAGCAGGCGTGTAAGGACGTAGTTGCCGACAAGGCGAATCACACGCGCGATCTCGGTGGAACTGCGAGCACGGGCCAGGTGGGCGATGCGGTCGTCGCGAAGATTCAGTCTTGAAAATCGTCGCGGATGAATTTGCTCTCTGGATCGGCGGGGTTCCAGAACTTCGACTTCTTGCGCTTGGCGCCGAAGCCAGGCAGATTGAGTTTCGAGCGAAATGTAAAGCCGATCAAGCCGGCGGCGGCGCCTCCAAGATGGGCTGCTTCACCACCGGCGTTCATTCCTGAGACCCGAATCGCCAACATCGCCATCACGATAGCGGCGATGAAGATCACCCAGAGCGGGATCGAGACCGGCGGGAACCAGAATTGGATCGGCATGCGCGGGGCGACACAAACGGCGCCGGCCATTACCCCGAGGATGCTTGCGGACGCGCCGACCAAATGCGCCTCTTCAAGCACTCCGGCGATCGCGAATTTTTGCGTCATGATAAAGATCGCGCCACCCACAACGCCGCTCAGAACATACAGCAAAACGAACCGCCGTTTGCCGATCAGCGGCTCGATGATCGGACCGAGCATGTACAGCCACAGCATATTGAACAGCAGATGGATCGGTCCGGCGTGCAGCAGCTGATACGTGAGAAGTTGCCAGAGGTAAAAGTGTCGAATCCCATCGATGCTAAGAGCGCCGAATTGCGACAGCCGACCCATTGAAAACATATCGATCAGTGAGACCACGCACGTAATGACGATGATCCAGATCGTCGCGGACCAGTATTCGGTGCGCCAGATGGACGGGCCGCCGGGGGTGTTGAGCTTACGAAGTTTTCGCGCCTCCATCGGATTGGACATGCGTGGCATCATACCGCCTGCTTCCCTAGAATAAGACCCATGGCAGAAAAGCTTGTGATCATTGGCTCGGGCCCCGCGGGTTGGACGGCGGCGATTTACGCGGCGCGGGCGAATCTTTCGCCGATCGTGTACGAAGGCGCTATCTCGGAAGAAAACCGCCTGCGCGGAACGCTTCCGCTGGGGCAACTGAACCTCACGACCGAAGTCGAAAACTTTCCCGGATTTCCTGATGGGATCCTGGGGCCGGAGCTGATGACACGGATGCGCGATCAGGCGGAGCGATATGGGGCCAGAATTATTACCGAAGACATCGTCAGCATCGATTTGAAACAGACGCCGTTTGTCATGACGGATTCGTCCGGTAAGCAGACGGAAGCGCATTCGGTGATTATCTCGACCGGCGCGAGCGCGAACTATCTCGGCCTTGAATCAGAACAGAAGTTCAAAAACTTCGGCGTGAGCGCGTGCGCCGTGTGTGACGGAGCGCTTCCGCGTTTTCGTAACAAGCCGCTCGTGGTCGTCGGCGGTGGAGATTCAGCGGCTGAAGAGGGGAACTATCTGACGAAGTTCGCGTCGAACGTTCATCTTGTGCATCGTCGCGAATCGATGAGCAAGGCGAGCAAAATCATGGCCGAGCGATTGCTCAGTAATCCGAAGGTGAAGCCGGTGTGGAATTCGACCGTTGTCGAAGTGGTCGGCGACGAAGAGAAGGGGATGACCGGCGTGCGCGTGAAGAATCTGCTGAGTGGCGAGGAATCGCACATCGAAGCGCCCGGCATGTTCGTTGCGATCGGTCACACGCCCAATACGAAGTTCCTCGGCGATCAGCTCGAGCTCGATCCGAAGGGATTTATTCTGCTGAAGGATCCGTTCCGCACGACGACGAGCGTCGAGGGCGTCTTCGCGGCGGGGGATGTCGCAGATCCGATCTACAAGCAAGCGATCACCGCGGCGGGGATGGGCTGCAAAGCTGCGCTCGATGCTGAGCGCTGGCTAGCGGCGAAGGGGATTCATTAGACGAGGGAACCCGCGGAGCTTCGCTCCGCCGCTAACTATTTAGCAGCGGTCCAAAGGACCGCGGCTTCGATTCACAGCAGATACCGCATTCGACTCACGCACCATTGCCCGCAACGATCTCGCCAGGCGCGGTGACGCCACTCTTTCGGCATGATCCGCTTCGCGAAGCAGATGTCATTCTCGAATAATCCGCACATCTGCTTGCCGAACTGCGCGTTGCGGATGATCGCGGATAACTCGCAATTCAGCTCGACGCTGCGATGGTCGAGGTTGGTTGATCCGATCACGGTGATCGATTCGTCCACGCACATTGTCTTGGCATGAAGGATGACGCACTGTCGTTCGTAAATTTCGACCCCGACATCCATCAGACATTCGTAGAACCAGTGGGCCGCGGTGATGAGCAACTTCACGTCCGATCGGCCTGGCAACATGAGGCGAACTCTCACCCCGCGCCGCGCGGCGCGAACAAGCGCTTGAATGAGATCGTCATCGGGCGCGAAATAGGCCATCGTCATGTCGATGCTTTTCTTCGCGCCGCTGAGCAGATCGCACAGGAACGGTCGCAGCGGGCTGTTCATCGTCGGCACGCTGGCCAGTACGCCGAGTTCGCCATTCTCGCCCCGCACATTGTGGGCAAATTCGGCGCGGCGGATCGGACCCGCCGACGTCGCGTACTTCCACGTGCGCGCAAATGAACGGAGAAACGGCGCCGCGCCCGGGCCGACAATGCCGATCGCATTGTCGCGCCAGAATTCCGTCGCGGCGCTGCCGGTGTCGATGACCCATGAGCCTGCATATTCGCGGCCGACGTTCAGTCCGCCCATCCCCGCGAGTTGATCGTCCACCACAAGCAGCTTGCGATGATCGCGATTAAACGGCCGCCAGCCGTACTGGCATTCCCACGGGCGCATCGGATGAAACTCGCGCATGCGCACGCCGAAGCGGCGCATATCCTCGAACATTTTTCGATTTGAATTGATCGAGCCGAACGAGTCGTAGATCACATAAACGAATACGCCATCATGCGCTTTTTTGCTCAGCAATTCGCTGAACGCGCGGCCGGTGTCGTCGTCGGCGAAGATGTACACTTCAAGACAAATGCGCCGCTCGGCATGGGCGATGGCGTTATACGCTGCATGCAACGCTTCGCCGTCTTTGTACAGCTGAACCTTCGTTCCGTCGCTCAACTGCACCGGCGGCGGCACTTCCCATCCGTCGTCATCGCTTCCCGGCGAGATGTTTACACCCGGCGATGCGCCCGCTGCGCGATTCGGCGAATCGAGCACGCGTGGATCGCGCTTCGCCGGATCTGCGTGCGGGGAATCGGTGGTTGATGGAGGCGCACTCAGTGCCATCTGTCCGAATCATAGACGCAATGTGATCGGGCGGAAGGCAGGAATTGCCGCGCTCAGATTGATTTCGCGTCTGGTCGCGTACATCTGGACGGATCTTCCCCTATAATTCCCCGGCTTTTACAGGAACGAAAATGTCTCTGACGAACGAAGCGGCTCTGGCAGCCTTGCGCACGGTGAAAGATCCGGAGCTGTTCAAGGATATTGTGACGCTGAACATGGTGAAGGAGGTCCGCGTCGAGGGGACGACCGTGCACGTGACGGTGGAGCTGACAACGCCCGCCTGCCCGCTGAAAGACGTGATCGAACGCGACGTGACGACGGCACTGAAACGCGTCGGCGCAGAAGACGTCAAGCTCACGCTCACCGCCAACACCCGCGGCGCTTCGTCCGGTCCGAAGAAAGACGTGCTCCCTCAGGTGAAGAACGTGATCGCGGTCGGCGCGGGAAAAGGCGGGGTCGGAAAATCCACGATCGCGCTGAATCTCGCGATCGGCCTGCAGCGAACGGGCGCGCAGGTCGGCCTGATGGACGGCGACATTTATGGCCCGAGCATGCCGACGATGCTCGGCATCAAAGGCATTCCGCCGCGCGTCCGCGGGGCGAAAATTCTGCCGCATCACGTGCACGGGATCCACGCGGTGACGATCGGCTCGCTGGTCGAGCAGGACAAACCGCTGATCTGGCGCGGCCCGATGGCGCATGGTGCGTTCAAACAGCTGCTGCTCGACAATACCGAATGGCCCGAGCTCGATTACCTCATTGTCGATCTTCCGCCGGGGACCGGGGATGTCCCGCTGTCGCTTTGCCAGTTGCTTCCGATCACAGGCGCCGTCGTCGTCGCCACTCCACAGCAAGTTGCGCTGGATGATGCGATTCGCGCTGTGCGAATGTTCCAGCAACTCGGCGCGCCGATCCTCGGCATCATCGAAAACATGAGCTATTTGCCGCTTCCGGACGGCAGCAAGCATGACCTCTTCGGCCGCGGCGGGGCGGAGCAGGTCGCGCATCAACTCAACCTGCCGTTCCTCGGCGAATTGCCCATGTTCATCGAACTGCGCGTCAACAGCGACGCCGGCAATCCGCACGCGAACTACGAAAAGACTCCGCAGTTGCGCGATGCGTTAAATCAAATCGTCACGATGCTCGCGGGCGAGGTGAGCAAGCGGAATATGGAGGGCGGACCGGAGTTGACGATAACATAACTCGCATCAGACTTGCTATAATTGTGGTCCATGTCTGTCGTCCCGATCCAGCCTCAATCGCCGCAGCCCACTGGCCTGCGCGTGTCGTACGAAGAATTCCTTGAGCTTGGGGACGAATATCGTCATGCCGAATGGGTGAATGGGGAGGTCGTCATGATGGCCGCAGTCGACTATCCGCACGAGCAGATGACTGCGTTTCTGGGGAAGGTTCTCGGTATGTTCTGCGAGGTCCGCAGTGTAGGGGAACTGCTGCACGAGCCGTTTCAGATGAAACTCGCCCCGGATCTACCCAGTCGCTCACCGGATTTGTTTTTCGTCTCGAATGCAAATCGTCATCGCGTGACGGAAAAGTTTTTGAGCGGTCCTGCAGATTTGGTGATCGAGGTAATCAGCCCCGGAAGTCGTAGACTCGATCGCGTGGAGAAATTCCAAGAGTATGAGCGCGGTCGAGTGCTCGAGTACTGGATCGTCGATCCCGAGCGGAACACAGCAGAGTTCTATCAACTGAAGAGCGGCGTATTCGAGGAGCAGGCGGCGGACGACAAAGGTATTTTTTGCAGCTCAGTGGTCCCGGGATTTTGGTTGAACGTCAATTGGCTTTTGCAACGGCCGCTTCCTGCGACGATAGAGATTCTGCGCGAACTGAAAGTGGTCTAAGTCTCGCTTGACTATTCATAACCCACCTGCCTTCAATTCGCCCTGTCTGTTAAAAGGGGAATTGTATGAACGGCCGTGATATTACCGCTCTAGGTTACCGTGAAGGTCCAATCGTTGGCCTCGCGCTGCGCATCGCGAAGCGACTCAAGAAGCGCATGCCTCAAGAGAAAGTGCTCGACGAGCTCAAAGCGGTGCTGAACGAGCCGCAGCAATATGTTTCCGATCCGATGGTCGGAGAACTGGCTGTTGCGCTGATCGAGGAGGCGAATCGCCCGTACTGGGTCGAGCGGGAAGCGCCGGCGCCGTATCAGGTCTGGGGCGAGGGCATTGAGAAGGGCGCGCTCGATCAGATGCACAATGCTACGCGATTGCCCGTTGCTGTGTCAGGCGCGCTGATGCCGGATGCGCATCAGGGTTATGGCCTGCCCATCGGGGGTGTGCTCGCGACGGAGAATTCGGTCATTCCGTATGCCGTCGGAGTGGATATCGCGTGTCGCATGAAGCTGTCCGTCTTCGATATCCCTGCCGGCGAGATGAAGAAGCTGAACGACACGCTCGTGAACGCGCTGAAGCGTGAGACCGTCTTCGGCACCGGCGCGGCGCACAAGCGTCCGCTCGATCACGAGGTGATGGAGTGCGACTGGAGCTGCTCGCCGGTCACGAAGCGCGCGCTCGAGAAAGCTCGCGGTCAGCTCGGTACCAGCGGCTCGGGGAATCATTTCGTCGAGTTCGGCGTACTCACGCTCGACAAGTCGGACTTGGGATTGCAGCCGGGTGAATACCTCGCGTTGCTCTCGCATTCGGGCAGTCGCGGAGCGGGAGCGATGGTCGCGCAGCATTATTCGACGCTCGCGCGGAACTTGCACAAGGAGCTTCCGCCGGAGTTGAGCTATCTCGCGTGGCTCGATCTCGATTCCGAAGCCGGCCAGGAGTATTGGGCGGCGATGAACCTGATGGGTCAGTACGCGTCGGCCAATCACGCGCTCATCCACCAGAAGGTCGCACGCAACATCGGCGCGAAAGTGCTAGCCGGCGTGGAGAATCACCACAACTTCGCGTGGAAGGAAACGCATGGCGAAAAGGACGTGGTCGTCCACCGCAAAGGCGCGACGCCCGCGGGCGAAGGCATGCTCGGCGTGATTCCGGGCTCGATGGCCGCGCCGGGTTTCGTCGTGCGCGGAAAAGGCCATGCATCTTCGCTCGATTCCGCTTCACACGGCGCCGGCCGCCAGATGAGCCGCACCGCCGCGCGCGAAAAGTTCCGCTGGAATCACGTGAAGCCGATCCTCGAAGCCGCGGGCGTACAACTTCTCTCGGCCGGGCTCGATGAAGTGCCGGGCGCGTACAAGGACATTTACTCGGTGATGGCCGCGCAGTCGGACCTGGTCGAGGTGATCGCGCGGTTCGATCCCAAGATCGTGCGCATGGCCGACGCCGGCGAAAAACCGGAGGATTGAATTCCGGCGCACGGCGCACTCTCGCGAAGACGCAAGCGACTGCCACTCCTGCCGCACAAAGGGAGTCGCTTGCGTCTTGGCGGAATAATTACACGCCTGCCGACACCACCGCGGCATTCCGCATGGGCAACACAGGAAACGCGCCGCGGACATATGCCGGGCGGTCTTCAAACCGTCGCCGATACTTCACGTGCCGCTGCCGCGTCCACTCCACCAGCGGCCGCCACACCGTCGCCGTCAGGCCGTGCTTGATGAGGAAATGCCAGAAGAGATTGCTGCGCTTGTAGAGGTACGACATCGCCAGATACGCCGGCACCGCCTTCCAATCTTCCGGCCGACGAGCCAGGATCGATCGCGTTGAAAACAGCCGGCGATAACACCACGCATATCCTTCCGCGAGTTCGTCCACGCTCATCAACTTCGGCTGAAACACCACGTGCGACGTGTCGTACAAGCTCCAGTCTTTGTGCAACAAGCGGCCCTCTCGCTCCATCTGCCGAAAGAGGGGCGTCGCGGGATACGGCGTCAGGATGTGAAAGGTCGCGCACTCCAGCCGATTCTGCTCGATCCACTGAACCGTCTTCGCGAAGACATCCGGCCGGTCGTGATCGAATCCGAGCACAAAGCTTCCGTTTACCTGGATCCCGTGATCGTGAAGGATCCGCACCCGCCGCGCATAGTCGTCGGTTCGCGGAGACTTCTTCTTTGCCTCTTTGATGTTCGCATTCGAAAGCGACTCGAAGCCGACGAAAACGCCCGTGCAGCCCGCCAGCGCCATCTCGCGCACGAGCGACGGATCATCGGTGACGTCGATCGTGACGGCCGCGCTCCAGATCCGCTCGAGCGGACGCAGCGCTCGACAGAGCGACCGCAGATATTCGGGCTTTGAACCGAGGTTGTTGTCGACAAACACCGCGTAAGGCTGATCGTCCGCGAGAAACTCGTCGACGACTTGCTCCACGTCGCGCGTGAGGTACGGCATCTTCAGCCCATCGGTCGCGAGATAGCAGAATCCGCAGCGATTGTGGCACCCGCGGGTGGCAATCAAGCTCGTCGTCGTGAGGAAATCGCGCCGCGGAAGGATCTCGCGCCGCGGCGGCGGGTCGTTGCGGTAGGGCTGAGTGTATGAGCCGTGATAAATCTTCTTCAGCGTGCCGTTCTCGATGTCGTGCAAGACAACCGGCCAGGTCGTCACGCCGTCGCCGACGACCATCGCATCACAATGCGGCGCGCATTCTTCCGGGCACGAAAGAACATGCAACCCGCCAAGAACGACGATCGCTCCACGCGCTCGATACCACGCCGCCAGCTCAAAGGCACGCTTCGCGAACGTGAGATGCACCGAGATCCCGACGACCTGCGGCATCGGTTCGAACGGCGGATGACCCTTCAGCAGGTTCTCATCCCAGTACCGCACGTCCCAGTTCGCCGGCGTCGCACCCGCGACGCTCGTAAGAGCAAGCGTCGGTGTCAGTACATGCTTGCCGAAACTCGCGTGTGGGTCCTTCGGATAAAACGGGTTGATCAGCAGCGCGTACCGCGCCCGCGGTGGAATCCGCGGAACAGCAGCATCAAGCCGCGGAGCCTCGCGCAGCGCGCGAGGGACGGATAAGCCAGACATCAGATCCCCAATTGGAAGATCGTCACCGAACATACTTTACAATGTAAAGTAGATGGACGCAAGTTCAGATTTTGTGAATGACGACGAGGAGAACGGCCGCGAGAGTCGTAAGCATGTTAAGCGATAACGCGAGCATGATTCGCGCATCAGTGCTACGTCGCCCATGAAGCATGATTGCTTGTAGCGTTCCGGGACCGACGAACAAAAGCCCGATCACAACGTTCGCGAGTAGCTGCTTCGATACGTAATCCATGTGCTCGAGCAGTGACGAGCCTATCAGTAAAGTCCCGGTCGAGAGGAATGCGCCAATGAGCCAGTCGTTGGTGCGCAGCCCGCGATACTTTGCGAGCGGCATGCGTTCGGGGAGATGCTCGCGAACTGATGCAACTGCCGATTCATCGTCGTCCGGCAGTGGAACGCGCCGTGTGACGCCGCTCTTTCGATGCAGGAGTAACGTTCGGTACGGCGCGAACGGCGATGATGATTCGATCGCAAAACTGTCGATCCAATCCCATCGAATCAGCGGGCGCTCCTTGACTGGCAGATGAATTCCGAGGCTGCTGATGCGATACCACGGCGGGTCGCCGATGCGCAGGAGCAGCAGGTACATCGCCACAAATGGATAGAGCGCGAAAGCGCTCACGATCAACACGATCCAGCCCCAAGGAAGTTCGGGCGCCATCGGGCGAAGCCAAGCCATGCACACGAAGCTCAAGGCGCCGGCGCACAGCAGCATCCGGACGATCATCCAAACAGCCTTCCTGCGATCCCGGTCGATCTCGAACACGTGGCGGGATTCAGAGATCGTCCATCGAACGCTCTCTCCTGAATCATCCGCATCAATCGGCGGGGCGACCGCGCCAATCCTCACGCGATAACGCGACAGCAGTTCGTCCTGCGCCGCCGTCGGATATTTGATGAGCAAGAACAACCCCGCGGCCAATGCGGGCAGCGCACACAGTGGACACACAAGGATAAACCAACCCGGGCCGCGAAAAAGGACGGCCTCGCTCGGCTTTGTCGGATTCACAAACGCGACAAGCGGCGAACCGATCGGTCGCCCTTTGGCAAGTTCTTCCACATCATTATTGATATCGAGCTGCCCAAAACCGATCTGATTGCTGGTGAAATGTTCGCCATGGATGTCGTAGCCATAGGTCACGTCCGAGATGTAGCTTCGGGTAATTCTGTTGTCTTCCTCGTCCGTGTGATCGCTCCACCTCACCGATTCCAGCACGGCGGGCGTCCGTTCCCAGGTCCGGCTGCGGAAGCCAAGGATCATTTCCGGGCCAACCATTGCCACGATGAGCGCACACGTGGCGAAACAAAGCAGGCTCAACCATCGCCGCGCGCGACGAGAAGTGTCAGTGGCAATCGCGCCAACGGGTACCTCCCGGAGTGCGTCATCCCGAACGAGGTCGACATGAGAAGCAATCCAATCGGCCAGACGATCGAGCTTGCTGCGTCGCCAGCTCTTGAAGAAGTCGATCGCGCCCTCGCTCGTGTAGACACGCAGTACGCAAATCGGCGCACGAGTGAGAAAGCTACCGACGGATTCCGCTTCGACATCGAGACTCAGTTCATGCTTCGCCAGCGTCACGACGCCGATTGAGTCGATAGCGCCGTGTGCGAAGCGAAAGCTTCGGCCGTTGTCCACCAGCGTCACCGCGTCATCATCGATCACTACGCGCCCGCGAAGGGCCAGCATGATCAGAACCGCCAGGAGGAGCAATGCGATCACAGCTGTGCAAAGCCCACACGCGATCGGGATCAATGCAGCAATCTTCCCCATGTCGTGAAACGACCATCGCCAGAGAATCGCAGTGCCGATCCAACCGACGACCACTGCGAGTCCCAGCAGCAACAAAGCGCGCTTCGCTGCGGGTGACAGTGCATTTTGAAGCGTGAACTCGGTTGTACTGCCAGGATGGATCACACTGCGGTGATTCCTCATGAACTCGATCGTACCTGGTTTGCACTGACGCGCAGCTACAAGTTCCCGCGGATCCTCTAAAGCCATTTCTGTGGTCCGAAAACCGGTGATTTCGTTTACGATGATTCGCTGATTCATGAGCACACAAAAACAGACCAATCGTCTCGCAAAGGAAACTTCGCCATACCTGCTGCAGCATGCGCACAATCCGGTGGAGTGGTATCCGTGGGGCGAGGACGCGTTCGCGGCGGCGAGGGCGCTGAACAAACCGATCTTTCTCTCCGTCGGCTACAGCACGTGTTATTGGTGTCACGTGATGGAGCGGCAGTCGTTTGAGAATGAGGCGATCGCGGCGGTGATGAACGAGAAGTTCATCAATATCAAAGTGGATCGCGAAGAGCGGCCGGATGTCGATCAACTGTACATGATGGCCGTGCAGGTGCTCACTCGGCATGGGGGCTGGCCGATGAGCGTGTTTCTATTGCCGGACCTGCGGCCGTTCTATGGCGGAACGTATTTCCCGCCGGAAGATGCGCACGGGCGGCCGGGATTTCCGACGCTACTTCGCGCGATTGAAGATGCGTTTCGCAATCGGCGCCAAGATGTTGAACAATCCGCGACGCAGCTCGTGAACATTCTGCAGCAGATTGCGGCGCCCGCCGCGCCGTCCTCACCCATCACGGTCGACGACCGCTTCATCGAAGCCCTTGTCGCGCGGTCCACGAGCGACTATGAGCCGATGTACGGCGGATTTGGTTCGGCACCGAAATTCCCTCGCGAAACGCTGCTCGAAATGCTGCTCGTTCATCAGCAGAAATCGCCGAATCCCGCGCGCATGAAGATGGTTCTGCACGCGCTCGACGCAATGGCGACCGGAGGAATTCGCGATCACCTCGGCGGCGGTTTTCATCGCTATTCGACCGATGCGAAATGGCTCGTGCCGCACTTCGAGATCATGCTCTACGACAATGCGATGCTCGCGTGGTGTTACGTCGAAGCGCATCGTCAGACCGGCGAAGCACGCTATGCGCGAATCGCCCGCGAAATCTTCCGTTTTATTCTTCGCGACATGACTTCACCCGACGGCGCCTTCTACACCGCCCTCGACGCGGAAGTCGATTCACAGGAAGGGCTCAACTATCTCTGGACCGCAGAGGAGGTTCGCCAAACACTGACCAATGAACCCGGTGAGGGAATGGGTGCGCCGTTTTCTGAGTCCGATGCGAATCTGTTTCTGAAAACCTATGGCCTTGATCTCGGCCCCAACTTCGCGGATCCGCATCACGGCACAGGGCGTCCGGACAAAAACATTCTTTATTTGCCCGGCGGCGTAGGATCGGACGAAGACTCGGAGCTCGAGCGGATGCGCGGGTGGCTTCTTGAAGAGCGATCGAAGCGAAAGCAACCACTTCTCGATACCAAGGTCATCACAAGCTGGAATGCGCTCATGATCCGCGCCCTCGCATACGGCGGACGGATCCTGAACGAGCCGCGATACACCGCCGCCGCGTTGAAAGCCGCCGAATTCCTGCTTACTCGCCATCGCACCGAAGACGGCGGGGTTTATCGCACAAGCCGCGATGGTGTCGCGAAGTACAACGGCTTCGTCGACGATTACGCGTTTCTCGCGCACGCCCTGCTCGTCGTGCATGAGGCAACCGGCGATGTGAAATGGCGCGACCGGGCCAAGGAAATCGTCACTGAGATGCGCAAGCGATTCGGTGATGATGCCCGCGGAGCATTTTACTTTTCCGAAGCCCAGGCCGGCGACCTCATCGTTCGCCAGAAGGTAGCCAGCGACAGCCCGCTTCCGAGCGGAAACGCCGTCGCAGTGATGGCCTTGCTCGAGCTCGGTGAAACTGAAACGGCGCGGAAGACTCTTGCTGTCTTCGCGGAACAGCTCGAAAGCAATGGCGAAGGAATGAGCTCGATGGTCGAGGCCGCGCTGCTCTACCTGCGAAAGAGTAAGCCGTTCACCGTTTCGGGTGGCGACCACGCCGAACAGGATCGGCCACTCTCGCCACAGGAGATCGCCGCGGGAGTCGTTTCAGCGCGAGCCGAGTGGATTGATCCGAACCAACTCGTGCTGCAGCTCCAGATCCTGCCCGGTTTCCACATCAACGCGCTCGAGACGACGACAGATCTCATCCCGACAACGATCTTTGTCGATTCGCAAACGGAAGTAGACTCGATCGACTATCCGCCGGGCGAGATGCAGTCGTTCGCGTTTGCGGATCAACCGATCCGCGTCTATAGCGGGGAGGTGACGATCGCCATTCGCTTCAAATCAGCGGTCGCTCGCGACGCTCAACTTCGTGTAACGATCCAATATCAGGCGTGCGATGAATCCGCGTGCTTCGCGCCCGTTCGAAAGCCGATCGATCTCAACCTCCCTGCCGGTTGAAAAGCCTTCGCACTTGCCGCATCCTTCTGGCAACATGATTCCTACCAGCACAAACGTTTCGATCCAACACAAGACATCTCTGCCCAACAACACCGAAGCCATTGCAGTGTTTGTTCATAAGCAGACGACGGCGAACGATTCAGATTTGGCCGTCATTCCAGACGAAATCCGCAAAGTTGTCTCGCGCCTGATCGGCGCGCAGGTCGTGACGGGAAAGTCGAATGAAGTACAGACGCAACTGCTCGATGGCGCCAAATCTCGGCGGTTGATCGTCATCGGCCTCGGTAATCGCGACAAGTTCTCCCTGGAATGTCTGCGCGAAGGCGCGGCCACACTGGCGAAGGCGGGGCCCAAGCTTCAAATCGATTCGGTCGCGATGATTCTCCCGAAAACGCCGAGCGACATGCCGGGCTTTCCCGACGCGAAGCATAAGCTGCCCGCCGACATCGCTCCGCAAGTTGCGGTCGAAGGATTCCTCCTCGCGAGCTTTCGCTACGCGGAATACAAAGGCGCCGCGAGTGACGAGAAGGACAAGCCTGGGATGATCGCACTGACCATCGTCGCACCGGCCGCTGCAAAGTCCGCGATCGACCGGGGGCGAATCATCGCGGATGCGCAAAACTACGCGCGCACGATCGCATCGCGTCCCGGCAACAACATTAATCCGCCGGCGCTCGCGAAAGTCGCACAGGATCTCGCGAAGGAAGCCGGGCTTGGCGGGAGAGTGCTCGACGAAAAGCAGATGGCCAGGCTCGGCATGGGTGGGATTCTTGCGGTGGGTAGCGGCAGCAGCGCGACCCCGCCGCGGATGATCGTGTTGGAGCACAAGGGTTCAGGGTTCGGGGTTCAGGGTTCAGGAAAGAAAAAGCGCCTGGGAGCTGAACCCCGAACCCTGAACCCTGAACCCATCCTTCTCGTCGGCAAGTCGATCACGTTCGACTCCGGCGGGATCTCGATCAAGCCCGCGGAGAAGATGGGGCAGATGGTGTTCGACAAATGCGGTGGGATGGCGGTGCTCGGCGCGATGTACGCAATCGCGAAGCTGAAGCTCCCGATCCACGTCGTCGGCATTCTCTCCAGCGCCGAAAATCTGCTCAGCAGTAAATCGTATCGTCCTGGCGATCTCCTGCGGATGTACAACGGCGTGACCGTCGAGGTGACGAACACCGACGCAGAAGGGCGGCTCGTGCTCGGCGATGCGCTCGCGTGGGGGATCGAGACCTATAAGCCTCGCGCGGTCGTCGATCTCGCGACGCTCACTGGCGGATGCGTTGTCGCGCTCGGTACGACGATGGCGGGTGTGATGTGCAACAATGATCAGCTGTTCGATTCGTTGCAAGAAAGCGCGGACAACACGGCCGAGAAGATTTGGCGATTGCCGCTCTCGCAGGATGTGAACGAGCTGATCAAGTCCCATTTCGCAGACATCGTGAATTCTGCTGGCAAGTGGGCGAGTCCGCTGCAAGGTGGGTCGTTTCTCAGCCACTTCGTTCCTGAAGGCACGCCATGGGCGCACTTCGACATCGCGGGCGTGGCGGATACGGAGAAGGAGTTGCTCCTCTACACGAAAGGTGCGACGGGTTGGGGTGTTCGGACACTGATTGAGTGGGTCAGCGCAACTGGGAACTCCCGCTAAGCCGCCCTTCGGTCTGAGCTCACGGTCGATGACAAGCGGCAATTCAATCAATGCCAGACACGTTTCTCATTCTCCTCGCCGGTGGAATCATGCTCGCGGCGGGGATTTGTGATCCGAAGGCGGTGACGCTCAATTACCTGCGTCTGGCGGGGATTCTGGCGCTGTGCGCGGCGGGGCTTTCGTTCTTCTTTTTGTTCAAAGGTCCTGAGGCTGCGGATCATCGTGCCGTGCTCATGACGATCGCCGTAATCATTGCGGCGCTCGCGCAGCTTGCGACAGTACAGATCGGATGGCGAACACCGCAGCGCGCGTTTGCATTGATTTCGCTGGTGCTTTCCTTAAACGTCGCGGAGTTTCAGCAGCCATTGGGGAGGGAGGGGAGCTTCCTGCTCGAAATGCTCTGGGTCGGTGGCACATTCCTGATCGCAGCGATGAGCGGACTGGCGCTGATGGACATGCTCCTCGGTCACGCGTATCTCACAGCATCGAAGATGACCACGGCGCCGTTCATGCGGCTGAACGTGTCACTCGCGATTGCAATGGTGGCAAGTATCGCTTTATCGATCGTTGCCCTTCTGATCCATTCTCGGCATGCCGAGTACCTTTTTTGGGGTCGATACGGTCTCCTGCTCATCACGCGATGGCTTGTGGGACTGGCGGTGCCGAGCGCCTTTATTTACATGGCGCACGACTGCATCAAGCGACGATCGATCCAATCTGCGACAGGCATTCTTTACGTCGCGGGGGTGCTGATCTTTATCGGCGAGGTCGTGTCGCTCTATTTGCTCCGCGAGACGCGTCTACCGTTTTAACTTGCAGCGACATCAACATCGCGTCATCCTGAGCGAAGCGAAGGATCTCGGATCGCGAGTTGCGCTCCTGATCGAGTTCCTTCGCGTCGCTCAGGATGACCGACGCTTGGAAGATTCACAGTACCTTATCATCTGTCCGAAGTGCGGGTGTCGCGATCTGTTTATCCGCAAAGATTTCCCGCAGAAGCTCGGGCTTGCGATTGTGGTCCTCGCGGCGGTGGCGTTTCTCGTGTTGGCCGCGTGGAGATCTTCATTTTATCTCGGCGCGATCGTGCTGATCGCCGCGACGATCATCGATGCGATTCTTTACGTTATCGTTCCGAAGATCACCGTGTGTTACCGCTGTCGCGCTGAATTTCGCGACGTGCCGATCAATCCGAAGCATGAAGGTTTCGAATTGGCGATTGGGGAGAAGTATCGCACGCCCTGAAATCATTCCAGATTGAGGAATTCCTTCATGTGCTGGTCGAACACCTTCTGCGCCTGTGGGTCCGCCAGCGGCAGGCGCAGTTCGTTGATCACTTTCGTGCCCATGCCGATCCACTCGCGCCAGCAATCAGCGCAGACTTTTTCGTGGATCTGTTTGCCTTGAGCGTTACTGAACGGCGCATGGGCCATCTTCGGTTTGACCTGTCCGCAGCGGCTACAGACGACCTGACCTTCGCCGACTTGTTGAGTGGGGCCTTTGCTCTTCAGTTCGGGCACGCTTGCGCCCAGCTCCTGCAACATCTTGATCATCTCGTTCTTCGGCATCATGTCGCCGCGCTCGTGGGCGATGCGGACGCCTTGCTGCAACGTCTCCGCGGCCTCGCCCGCTTTCTTCAACTTCAGCTGCGCGGTGGCGAGCATCTGGTAAACCTTGCTGATGTTCGGATCGAGCTCGATCACCCGCTTGAGCGGCGCGATCGCCTCCGCCGGCTCTTCGGATGCGAGCAGTTCGCGGCCGAGCGAGAAATGTCCCATCGGATTATCGGGATCGTCGCTGGCCATCCTTCGAAAACGTTCGATGTTCGTGTTCATTTCAGACATGCTTAAACCTTGTGATTTGCTTCGCTGTACATGAGCGTGAGGATTTCGCTGCGGCTCGATGGATTCTCTTTGAAGATGCCTCGCAGCGCGCTCGTGACCATGAGGCTACCGGGTTTCTTCGCGCCACGAATCGTCATACACGTGTGCGTGGCCTCAATGACGCAGGCGGCGCCGATGGGGTGCAGCTCTTCCATGAGTGCGTCGGCGATTTGCGTCGTGAGCCGTTCCTGCACCTGCGGGCGACGCGCGTAACCTTCGACGAGGCGCGCGAGTTTGCTTAAACCGACGACCTTTCCATCCGGCAGATACGCCACATGCGCGCGACCGGTGAACGGCAATAAGTGATGCTCGCACAGCGAATGAAATTCGATGTCGCGGAGCAGGACGATCTCATCATATCGTTCGTGGAATACCGTCTTGAGGTGCGCGCGAGGTTCCTGGCGAAGGCCAGCCATCAATTCGCCATACGCGCGGGCGACGCGATTCGGGGTTTTCAATAATCCTTCACGATCCGGATCTTCACCGACCGCGAGCAGAATCTCGCGCACGGCGCGCTCGATCCGTGGGATATCGACATTCGCCGGCGGGATGTTCGTCGGCTTTGCGTCGCTCGCGTCATCGTCGGCGTGATCGTGTTCGAACTGTGAGATGTTCCCTTTCGGGATGGCCATATTCGCTCCGGTCTTGTCACGTTCTCGTGGTGAGCCGATTATAGGCCGAGTGGTCGAACCTGAGTAGCGGCAATCAGTTGGGAGTTTCATGCGCGTCCTCATCATCGGCGGAACGGGCCTCATCAGCCGTGGGATTATCAAGCACCTGCTCGCACGCGGCGCAGATGTCACCATGTACAACCGCGGGCAAAGACAGGCGCCGATTCCGGGCGAGGTGAAGGCGGTCCATGGTGACCGAAACGACTATGCGACATTCGAGAAGACATTCGCCAGTCAATCGTTCGACGTCGTCATTGACATGATCTGCTTCTCCGAGCCGCAGGCGCAGAGCAGCGTGCGCGCGTTTGGTGGGCGGTGCGAGCAGTTCATCTTCTGCTCGACCGTCTGCACGTACAGCCCGCAGACGCCAGGGCGCGTGATCGTCGATGAGAACTTCGAACAGAATCCGGTGACGCAGTATGGCAAGGACAAGGTGCTGTGCGAGCGCGTCTTCGAGCAGGCGCAATCAGATGGCAAATTCAAAGTGACGAACATCCGCCCGAGCAGCACCTACGGCCCGGGCAATCCGTTGATCGACAACATCGAGTTCAACGCGGTGGCATGGGATCGAATGGAGCGCGGACGGCCGGTGATCTGCGGCGGTGATGGCTTGGGTCTGTGGGTCTCAACGCATCGCGATGATTGCGGGAAGCTGTTCGCTTACTCAGCGCTCAATCCGAAAACGTACGGCCAAAGCTACAACGCGACGCGTGAGCGGAATTTCACGTGGCGTGACTTCTACCGCGAAGGGGCGAGCGTGTTTGGGAAGAAGGTGAATCTGATTTTCATGCCAGCGGATTGGATTGTCGCGCACGATCCGAAGCGTTTCGGCGTGCTCGACGGCATCACGCGATATCACGGCGCGTACGACTCATCGAAAGCGATGCGCGATGTTCCGGAGTTTCGCTGTGAGATTGATTGGCCGCGCGGGGCGCAGGAAACGCTCGAAGACGTTAAGCGCCGCGGAGCGTGGCGATCGAGCGACAATGATCCGGTGTACGAATCGATGATCGAAAAGGCGCTCGCCGCCGGTGTGAAGCCGGTCGAGGCATGAAGAATGGTTAGAGCAGGCGGAACGTGATCGCCCAGACGCGCGGGTTCGCTTCCCATGTGAATCCATCCTGCGCGTAGAGACGGTCCCAAAGCCGCGCGAACCATTGCCGCGCGTCTCCGAATAGCTCGTCTTCGAGATATCCCTCGGCCTGTGCGTCCGTGGTTGTGATTTGCTGCAGCGACTGCGCTTCGCTCCTGATGATTTCGAGAGCGATCCGACTGCACGACCGCGGCATGTAGAGGGGTTGTCGCCAGGCGCGGCGAGGTCCGGGCGCGCGACCATCGGCCGCATAAATCACCGTGCCGGTGGGCCCGGCATTGGCGTCGCGAAATTGGGCGGCATATCCCCACGGCTCGCGAACCCACAGGCGATCGCCGGCAATTCCCAGCGGACAAGCAGAGTCGTCGTTGTCTCGCATCAGGCGGCGCGTCTGCGTTTTTCGACCGTCGAGAATCGCGCGTGTCATCGCGGCGGTAAAAGAAATCGGGCGCTCGCGCGTTACGTTTGACTGTGCGTTCAAGATATTCCCCTGGCGAGCTTTGAGATGCCCGGCCCGCTGCGCTAAACACTATCGTGACGGGATCGGAACGTCCAACCGTTCGACGTGGATGCGATTGCGATACGTGCCGGCGGAGTGACCGACGCTATCGAATCCGCGGCCGACGGATGTTGCGGCGAGGGTCATGTAAATTCCCGCGGGGGAGCGCGGGTTGTCGCTCATCAGGCTGAACTCGATCGCGTTCACCGGCACATTCCAACCGGCGGTGGGCGAGGGTTGGGTACCGAGTTGCGATGACCAGTCTTGGAATGTGAGACGGATGCGAGGCCGGTCTTCGTCGAAGAGCGTGATGCCGAGCGGATCGCCACGCTTGAGCGGCCCCGAAGCGATTTCGGTGAACGGTCCCTTCTCGCTGTTGGTCGCGCGAAGGATTCGGAACACACCGTCGGCGCCGAGGCACGCGAACGTGGCGGGGCGCCCGAAAGGATAATCGTAGTACGTGACCTCGATCTTCGCGGTCGGGCAGGGCGAAAAGGTGAGGGAAAGTCGCTTGTGCCCTGCGATCGAGAGCTCGCAGAAGGTGTTCAGATGCGAGTAGATCGGCGACGCCAGCGGTGTGAATGCTTCGACGTCGATTGCGTTATGAACTTCGTCCGGCACAAGATGCAGCATTCCGTCCGGCGTGTAGCTCGCGATGACTTCGCTCGTCTTGTGCGAGATGCGGTCGAGGGTTCGATGTGGCGGCGTGCGATCGCGTGGTGCGGCGAAATTCACCCACCCCGCGTCGGGCGAGCAACTCGTGAACGTGAGAAGCGGGGTCATTTCGACAAGGATCGGACCCGCGGTGAATTGCAAATCGCCTGAGCGCGAGGAGAAGCGCGTAAACGTGCCGATCGGGATCGAGAGCGGTTCGTAACTCGCGTCTGCCGGGAACGGCGGCATCGGGACATTGAGTGGATGAGTGTCGGGCCGTGCCGCGCGCTCGGTGAGCATTATGAGCGGGCCGATGATGAGACCGATCAGAAGCGGCGCGACATGCGACCAGTGAATGGCGGCGCGAAACGGAATCACCGATAGGAGCATCAACATGGCGAGCGGCCCGAGTCGAATGGAAATCAACCATCCGCTCACGGGAAACACGAAAAGACCGGCGATCGAGGCGGACAGCCACATTCCAATGATCGGCAGGGCAAGTGCGAGGACCAGTCCCTCGCGATGAACGACCAGCGCCACGACCGCGATGGAGGCGGCGAGAAACACGACAATCGGCGCGACTTCGTTGACCCAGAATCGCCCGGAACCGAGCGGCCACCCGCGCGGCATCAGCCAAACCCAGGCGAATGCGGCGGGTAGGTGCAATGCGAGAATGAATGCGAGGCTCATGCGCCGCATCAGCGTGGCGATTCCTGAAGATGCAATGACTTCGTCATGCCGAGCCAGCGAAGAACGCGCCGGTCCACTTCCGGCGCGATGAGCTCAAATGGCGTGCGGCGCTGTCGTACTGCGATCGCGATCGTCCACGCGACGAATGCCGCCAGCGCGAGCATGTTCTCCCACGACAGGAATTCGCAGGGATCGGGATTTTTCAATTCCCAACGCGATGCGGGCCAGAAATAGAAAATTCCCCACCCCTCGCCGGATCCAAAGTAATCCATCACAAGGTGCAGGTGCGCGAGAACCAGATACAGCGCGAACGATCTGCCTCTGCGATTCGAAAACGCCGCGAGCACTGCCGACATGACAATCGCGAAAAAGATGTTGTGCGCGCCGACGTGATGCCAGTGCCAGTACGCGTTTTGTCCGAAGAGCAAACTGATGCCATCGAGATCGGCGCCCGTCGCGGCGATCATGCAGAAGAGCCGCTCGCGGCGTGAAAGGCGAAACAGATTCGCGGCGCACCAGCCGGAGAGAATGTGCGTGGGCAGATGCATTCCCTGCAATGAAACGGACGCAGGAGGGGGCGCTGTGACAATCCGTGCAATGTGAAAATGCTTAGATCTTCTCGCGGCAAGTCGTGCCCAAAACAAAACCGGGCCTCTGGGAAGGCTCGGTTTTGCTAGAAGGAATTGTTGTCCGGATCGGCTACATCAGCGTCGGCGTGACGAAGAAGTAGAGGTCGGTCATCTGTTGTTGCGAGCGATGATTCTTGAACATCCAGCCGAGGACCGGGATGTCACCGAGGCCCGGGACTTTGTCTTCGCGGGTCGTGGTGCGGATCATGCGAAGGCCAGAGATCACCAACGTGCTGCCGTCGTCGATCGTGACCGCCGTTTCCGCTTCGCGCGAATCGATGATCGGGTTGATCAGCGTATTCGCGCTGGTTTGACCGGTGATGGTCGGCAGCGGAGCGAATCCGGCGACCGACGATACGATCGAGATCGTGTGAAGCTTCACGCGATCCGGGCCGACGGCCTGCGGCGTGATGTACAACTGCACGCCGACGGGTTTATACGTCGTGCTCGTTTGAAGCACGTTGTTCACGAAGCTTGCGGATTGAATCGGCAGCTCCTGCCCCGCGAGCAGATAACCGGTCTGCCCGGCGGCGACGGTCATGCGCGGCGCGGAGACGACGCGGATGAGCCCGTTGTCCGCGAGCAGCTGGAAGCTCGCATCGAGGCTGAGCCCGAGCGATTGAAACTGCTGCATGAGGTGAATGACCGATCCGTTGAACGGCGCGCCGGTCGATGAAGAGTTATTGAACGCCTGGCTGTTAAAGGTGCTCGCAGCCGACTGACTGCCGTTCGCTTGCACGCGATTGAGCAGCAGATTCGCGCCTTGCTGGAAGTCGAAGTCCTGAGACACTTCAAAAATCTTCGCGGTGATCTCGACCTGACGCGCGGGCACGTCAACGCGTGCGAGCAGGTCGACCACCGAATCCTTCATGTTCTTATCGCAGGTAATGACGAGCGTGTTTTCCTTCGGCAGCGCGACGCACGTGCCCGCGGCGCCGAGGTGCGCCGTGACGACGCTCACGAGCGGCGCGAGATCCGGGGGAGTGATCGTCACCTGACGGCGCGACGTGCTCGGATCGCGCGAGGAGGCGATGACCGAACCGCCGTAGTTCTGCAGCGCCCAGATGATGCGGATCTTTCCATCGGGAAGTTCAACCGTCGTTTCGGGAAGCGAAGAGCGATCGACGCCCTGCAGCGGCTTTTCCGGCTGGGTCGTCGGATGCACCGGGCCTGAGCCTGGCATTTCGCCAGGCTTGGTGGCGGGTGCGTCGCCGCCGACGAGTTCACCGGACTTCACGGTGGTGCGTTTCTTGTCGCCAAAATATTCCCATGCGGGCGTGGGGGCGAGCTTCTCTGCTTTTGCGTAAGTGCCGTTACCCAGCTCGTCTTCGCTGCGCTTGAACGCAAGCGTGTCGAATTCCGGCTTGCCCGAAACCATAACGGGGCCACTGTCCTTATGCAGCGGCTGCGCTTGCGCGTCGGTCGGCACCTGCTCGGTGGTCTTGGTGGTGCTGGTGCACGCGGACAACGAGAAAAGGGCGCCAATCAACATCGAAGCGGAAACAAACCGCCGCGTGTGATTGCGATTACTACGCTTGCTCAAATTGTGTACAACTTCCTTCATAATACGAACTCCGATTCACGGCATCGGCTCACGCTTCAAGTGCGTGGGCCTGGTGCCTCGGCTTGCTTTCAAATTTGCCTGTGAATCTTGCAGTACGCCCGGAAGCCCAAGACCAGTTCACATTCCCGGTCCATCTCCGGTGACTGCCGTGTGGGTTCTGTATGGTCTATACGCGTCGAGGCCCGCCGCGTTGAACCATCACAACCAGCGACGTTCACATTCCGCCAGTTGCTATGGTTTTCATCGGCATGCGCGGGGGCGTTTCGAAGAACATTTTTCGGTAAAAATGCATAACACGAAAAATCGCTATTTTTGGCTCAAAAATGGGTTTTCGCCGGTGAGAAGCGCGAGATTATCGGCGCGCAGCACCGCACAAACGCACGCAGCGAGGCGCCGAAAAGTGATGCGATTTTGGTATGCCCAACAGCCTCAGTTCGAGCGCCAAATCACAGGCAGATTCGTTCGCTCGACATGTGCTATACACGCGCAGACGCGCTTTGTTGAGGGACGTACAAATTACTTAGGCGGGATTTAGGTGCTTTTCCGATGGCCAATAAAAAAGGGCCGGTTGGCAATCAACCGGCCCACGAAAGCTCTCTTGAATGATCAGGCTCGCGCGCTGCGTCGACGACGCAATAGAAAGGCGCCGGCAAGACCAAATGCCGCAAGCGATGTCGGTTCAGGGACAGCAGTGAACGAATAGTTTGTACCATCGAACGACGTGACATCGTACGTAGCCCCGCCGGGTGAGAGGACGCGCATCATGCCGTCGCCGGAACTGACGGCGTAGAGGTTGCCGGCAGCGTCGAAGTTAAGGGAGCGCCCGCTGGGGGTGTCATCGGGAAAGGCGTCGGTGATCTTGATCATGTTGTTGAGGTCGGGCAGTCCGGTGACGCTTCCTTTTGTGGCGGTTAGTGGGACGATGAGCAGGTCGTTCGCGACGGCATTCGGCGCCGTGCTGGTTTGGACAATGAAGACGACGTATTTGTTGTCGGGGGATACCGCTACAGAGTTAACGTGCTGGATCAGATCGATCGTATTTGAATCGGCGCCCGGCATTGCCTGGGTAGTCGCCAGCGAGTCGAAGAGCGTTGCGCCGGTGGTGCCGTCGACGACATAGAGGCCAGCCTGATTATTCCCACCCGGCCCCGGTGTGTCTCCGGTGCGGGTCTCCATGTAGTAAAAACGTCCATCCGATGGGCCGCGCGCCAGATCGACGCCGAGCCCACCCGCAAATGTATTGAGGCTGCCGCTCGTCGATGGATTGTCACGAAGCGGATTGGAGATGAAGGTCTGCGGGACGAGAGTTGCGGGTCCAGCGGGATTGCCGGCCGCCGGCGCGGGTCCGACGTCATATCGTCGAATTGAATTGAACAGTTGAGTCGAGCTTGGATTGTTCGTCGAATTGGCAGCGCCAAGAGATGCATCGATGGCGTAAATCGAGACGTTTCCTCCGCTGATTGAAACGATTGGTTTGCTGAGGAAGAAACCGTGATTATCGGCATCTGCAGCCGTTGTGCTGCCGGCGGGAAAACCTTTGAGCAACGTCGTGCCGGAAGTCGCGGACACATCGGGATCTGTGCGGAAAATGTTTCCGTGACCCGCGACGGTGCTGCCGTCGCCGATGTAGAGGTTGTTGTCGGGTCCGACGTTGATCTGGTACGGAGAATTGGAAGTTGAGGCGAAGTTCAGTCCTGCGGTCCGTGCCGTATCCCCTTGGCCGACGCCATCGGTCTGGTCAGAGTGCAGGACATAGATACCATCGCCGACGCTGCGGGTAGGGCCCGCAGCCGAGGTGGCCGTGCCTGCCGCTGAATTGGAAACGTAGATGCGTCCGAAGTATTGGCCGGGCGTTTGGTTGACCGCGACGCCGCGCGGCGAGAAGAATGTCGTCGCAGTTGTATCGGTGCCGACTTGGAGCGTCGTGCCAGTCGTCCAGCCAGCGCCCGAGTTCTTGCTCACGATGATTTGAAACGTGCTGCCGGAACTGGGAAGGGTAAAGCTTTTCTGACCGGCCGTGGCGCCGCTGATCACTTGCGAGCTGGCGCCGTTGTCGTAGACGACAGTGATGGTGTCCGCCGGTTCGTTCAGGAAGAATTGACCCGCCGTCCCCGCGACGGTGACCTCGCCTGCATACGGGGCCGCGGACGCGTGCATCGCGAAAATTGAAGAAACCGCGGTAAGTGCCGCGGTGGTGATAATCGAACGGTTGGTCATATTTTCTCCCTTTCCAAGTGATGAACCATTTTAAAACGATGCGCGCACCGTGACCCGTAGTGATTCGAAAACGTTGGGATGAAAAGCGGCGCGCAGAAAAATGGGAATCGGCATTTCCGTCCCGCTGCATGCGCCACCCTAGGTGGCTTGTGAAATTCTCGAAGCTACTCGAGCTACAGAAGTGGTCCCGTCCAAGCGATAAATGTTGGCGACAGAGCATATCGCTGTCAACACAAAAGTCGCGAATCGCCGAAATATGAAATTATAAAATATCAGGCGATAATTTTAGAATATGGGCGACGCGGTGACTCTACGCCAAGGTTCCCAGCTCCATCTCGTGCAAACCCTTCCCGCTCGGCACCATCGGATACACGTGCTCGTTCGGCTCGACGTAGAAGTCGACGAGGACCGGGCCTTTGTGGTCGAGCATCTCTTTGACTGTTTTTGCAACATCACACTTGTTGTCACAGCGGATGCCACGCACACCAAACGATTCAGCGAGCTTGCTGAAGTTCGGGTTCTTCATCGCGGTCTGGCTGTAGCGGTGGCCGTAGAACAGGTCCTGCCACTGCTTCACCATGCCTTGGAAGTCATTGTTGAGGATGCAGATCTTCGTGGGGATGTTGTACTCGGCGAGCGTCGCGAGTTCGTACAGCGTCATCTGGAAGCTGGCGTCGCCGTCGATGTCGATGACGACCTTGCCCGGCTGGCCAAGCTGCGCGCCGAGAGCCGACGGCAGACCGTAGCCCATCGTGCCGAGGCCGCCGCTCGTGATCATCTGCCGCGGATAGCGCCAGCGGAAAAACTGCGCCGCCCACATCTGGTGCTGGCCGACGCCGGTCGTGATGATCGCTTCGCCTTTCGTCTGGCGATTGATTTCTTCCAGCACGTACTGCGGCTTGGAATGCTTCGAATCGTCGAGGTACTTGAACGGATAACGTTCCTTCCACGCCTTGATCTGCGCGAACCATTCCTTGCGATCGCGATGCTCGACGTATTGCAGCATCTCTTCGAGGCACAGCTTCGCATCGCCGACGACCGGCACGTCCACGTCGACGTTCTTGCTGATCGATGAAGGATCGATGTCGATGTGGATGATCTTCGCGTGTGGTGCGAACGTCGCGAGGTTTCCGGTCACGCGATCGTCGAAGCGCGCGCCGACCGCGATCAGGAGATCGCATTCCTGCACCGCGTAGTTCGCGAACGCGCTGCCGTGCATGCCGAGCATGTAGAGCGCTTTGGGATCGTGCTCGTCAAACGCGCCCAGGCCCAGCAGCGTTGTCGTGCACGGGACATTGGCTTTGTCCGCCACTTTGCGAACCGCCTGCCACGCGCCGCTGATGATCGCGCCTCCGCCGACGTAGAGCACCGGCTTCTCGCTCTTGTTGATCAGTTCCGCCGCTTCCTGGACCTGCTTGCTGTGTCCAGCGTGTGCGACGCCGGCCTTGCGCTTCACGATGTGCGCGCGGGGCGTGTCGTCCACTTCTTCCGGACAGATGTTGCTCGTCACGTCCTTCGGCAGATCGACAAGCACCGGGCCCGGCCGACCGCTCGTGGCGATGATGAACGCCTCGTTGATGACCCGCGGGAGTTCGCGGATGTCTTTCACGAGGTAGTTCCACTTCGTACAGAAGCGGCTGATTCCGGTGACGTCGGCTTCCTGGAACGCGTCGTTGCCGATGACCTTCGTCGCCACCTGTCCCGAGAAGACCAGAATGGGGATCGAGTCCATCTGCGCGGTCGCGAGCGGAGTAATGGTGTTTGTGGCGCCCGGTCCCGAAGTCACGATGCACACGCCGGGTTTGCCGGTCGCACGGGCGTAGCCGTCGGCGCAGTGGCCGGACGCCTGCTCGTGGCGGTTCAGGATGAACTTCGCGGGAGTTTTATAGAGCTGGTCGAAAACCGGCAGGATCGCTCCGCCGGGGTAACCGAACATGGTGTCGACCTTGTGCGGGCCGATCAGCATCTCATGGAAGATCTGAGCGCCGGATTTGCCCTTGTATTTCGGTTTATCAGTGGAAGAAGCAGCGGGCTTCACGTCAGTTTGCGTCATGGTCATGGTGGTCTCGATGGCTAAGCCAGAACGAGGCAATGTAGCGACATCCCTCGGCGGCTTCAAGAATTATCGTAATAAGTGCGTACGAAGTCCGGGGTGGGCCGCAAAGCCCACGGATGGCGATCCGTGGGCCTAACAGCCTATCGTACGACCACCGGAAGGTGGGAAGATAGGTAAGTCATGCGGATGTCTCGCGTGTAATCTGAACCCCAAACAGGGCCACGGAAGTGACCCCGTTTGGGTTCGTTTTACACGGTTAATGCACCGTTGCGGTCGGGCGCAAACGAAGCGCGCCATCCGAAACGACGTCGGCATCATAGAAGTCGCCCATGTCACCGTCAAGATTCGGGGCGACATAGCCGGGCTGCTTGCTGCGTTCGACCTCGTCGTTGAACGCCTGCAGCACGCGGCGCTCAATGTCGAGCCGGCAATCAGCGTTGATCGGGTGCGCGATGTCCGCGTGCAGCTTCGGCCGCGAATGCGAATTGCAGTGCTGAGTCTGCTGGTAGCGCGATTCGTCGAGGCGCGCCCCGCAGTTGTTGCAATACCTTGCGCGGAGGTGATTCTTCTCACCGCAGCGCCGGCAGCGATCGCACAGCTTGCGCGACGGCATCGCCAGGAACAGGCCGTCGTTCCCTTCGATCAATTTCACGTCGCGAATGACGAAGGTGTTGTCGAACGTCAAAGAGCAGAACGCCTTGAGGCGACCCGACTGGGCCCCGCAGAGGTTGATGCGAATCTCAGAGAGTTGCATATCCGACTCCTTTACAACTGAAGATGTGTTTTTCGCCCGCGCCCGATCGGTCAGATGTGAGGGTAAACCAACCGGTGCTTGCGAATTGTATCCATTCCCGCACGTCGCCCCCGCGACGCGCCATCCTTCCCAGAATAATGAATGCCCCGAATCGAGAATTATTTCATCGTTCGAAAGTTCTTTGGTCTTCTGTCGGATCCTCCTTGATCTGCGGCGCAATCTGCGCCGCGTGAGTTTTTACGTTGCACTTCATCGCAACATCACTTGCCGCCGATTCGCATTCGTCGTGCGTGTCGAACAGCGTGAACAATGTGCTGCCGCTGCCGCTCATGCGAACCGCACGATCGACGACCGACTCGACGCGCTCACACAGATCGCGTAGCGCGGGTTCCAACGAATACGCCGGCGTTTCCAGGTCGTTGACCAACCGGGGCAGCAGCAGGCGCGCCGAGAGTTGCGCCCACTGTTGCCAATCCGGTTGATCGTCCCATCCCACCCTCGACGAATTCAGCTCGTCAAATTTTCGGTACACCGCCGCGGTCCAGACGTGCATTCCCGGGAATACGAGCAGCGCCCAATTTACTTTCGGAACCGCGATGGGTTGCACGACTTCGCCGCGCGATGTGCAGATGCTGCTGGGTCCATACAAAAAAAAGGGCACATCACTTCCAAGCTTCGAAGCGAGTTCGCTCAAGCGCGACATCGACCAATCGAGATGCCACAGTTGGTTCAGCGCGATCAAAGTCGTGGCTGCGTCGGAACTTCCTCCGCCGAGACCCGCGCCCTGTGGAATGCGCTTTTCGAGTTCGATCTTAAGTCCGCCAACACTTTGCTGACGCTCGCGCGGCAGTTGGGACATGACCAGTCGCGCCGCTTTGATGACGAGATTGCTCTCGTCGATCGGAAGCGACGGATCGTCACACCGCAGCGTGATCTGCGAATCGGTTGTCGATCGAAACGTTAGCGTGTCAAAGAGCGAAATCGTTGTCATCCACGAGAGCAACGGATGAAAACCATCGGTTCGAACTGGGCCAACCCGCAAGTGCAGGTTGATTTTGGCCGGGGCGCGCAGACGCATGTGACACTAACTTTACGACGGCTCCGCCCCTGTCAACCGTGGAACACATCAGGGCGCACCGCGTCCGCGACAGCCGCTTCCGAACCTTAGTTTTTTCGCCTCGTTCGTCCTCGAGAGATGACAATAAATGTGTCCCGAGGAATATACGTTATCGGGCGCGCGGGGGTCAATGAAATTTTCGGAGGAAGGCACGAAGAAGGAAGGAACGAAGGCAAGAGGCACCAATGTACGAAGGCACGAAGGAGAGAGACTGTTCACTTCGTGTCTCAGTGCCTTCGTGCCCACGTGCCTTTTCTTCTCAATCATCTGTCGGGAGCAAGACCGTATCAGACTTGTCGACAGGCGACGCGTTCACTTCCTGTCGCTTGTTGTTGTAGATGTTGTCGTTGTCGACTCCGCAGAAGGCGGTGTCTTCGAATGAGACGTGTCCGTCGGCGAACAGCACATTCTGGCCGTCTTTGCCGTGGTTGTTGCTGTTGGCGAGTGCCATCTCACGCGGATTCGATTCGAGCGTGGGAAGGTTCACGTCATCGCGATCGCCGTCGATGCCGGGATTGATGTCGGCGGCGAGAACGAACTCCTGCGGAAGCTTATTGCTCCACTCGTATCCGCTCGCGACGGCGTCGCTATTCGGATAAGGGTTCGCGAAGCTATAGCCGAGATTCTGGTGAAAGTCGGTGAAGTTCGATCGCGCGTGCTCAACGGTGATGTCCGCATGCATTGATTCGCGAACGAGAGACGGGCAGAGAAATGTTTCGGGCGCGAGCTTCTGCGCGCGCATCAGCAGAAAGATCGCGGCGGTTGTGTCGTTGGCGCTCGGCCCATCGGCAGCAAACGGATCCGCGGCGCCGGGACCTGTTCCCGCCTGAAGCGGCGCGCCGGGAACATAAGTTGTTCGTGGAAACGCGCCGCGGTTGTCCGTCGCGTAAACCGCAAGCGCTTCGCCGAGCTGGTGCAGGTTCTCCGCACATCGATTGATGTACGATTTCTCCCGCACCTTCCCCATCGTCGGCACGATGATCCCAATGAGCAGCGTGATGATCCCAATCACCACGAGCAGTTCGATCATGCTGAACGCATGCCGCACTGCAGCCAGCTCAATCATCGAAAATGCGCGGCGAACCGGCTGACCCATGTGGCTATTCTACCATCGCGACCGCTCAACATCCTAATACGGACGACGCCCGCGAATATTCGGACAATTTGCTGGTGATTGGTGATTGTTGATTGACGATCTGTCACGCATCAATCAGCAATCACCCCTCGCTCACCACGTGTACTTCACCGTATATGTCACCGTCTTCTCCCCATCCGGCGGAATTTCGACGGGAATGTGAATCGTTCTCGAATCCTGCTTTTCCCATTTGTCGCTGCTCTTGGTGATCTCCCAATTCACCCAGCGGAAAAGATTTTCCTTCACGATCACTTTCACCGCTTCCTTTTTGTGGTTGCGCACTTTGATCTCGTAGCTCTCCGTGATCACATGGCCGTCGTAGTTGGCGTTGAAATCGGTTTGCTTGCGCTCGCCGACGATGTCGAACGCGCTGCCGAGCTTGATCATCACCTCTTCGTCTTTCGGCGTGTGCTGGATGATGTCCTCGCCGATGAACTCGAGGGATTTGTCCGCATCGTCGCGCTTGTAGACGCGAATTCGCCCCGCCGGCAGGGGCATGCCCATGCCGTTCTTCTCGGTGTTCTTCAGCAGCAGATAGATGTCGACTTTCTTATTCGACTGCGTGCCGAGATTGCGATCCTGATTGGGCTCGGGCGGAATGAAGTAGCGGTATTCCGGAAGCAGGCCGTAGTAGACGTATGTTTTTTCAACCGGCACATTCGTGTGGGCGGGGAACAGCTCGATCTGTTTGGTCGAGTTGTTCTCGATCGACGTCTCGCGGCCGAGCGTGTAGAGGTGATATTCGAAGAACGATTTCTCCGCGAAGCCGCCGGCGCCGACATTCGCCTTGCTCGCCGCCATATCGAAGCGCCGACTGTAGATTTGCTGCGGCGGCTGGATGCGCTGCACATCGCCCGCGACCAGCTTCAGTTTCGCATTCGGATACGATGCGCCGCTTTCGTTGAGCAGCGTAACCCACGCGCCGACATCGCACGCGGTATCGTTCGCATTGATCGTGATGTTGTAATCCGCACGCCAGGTGAGGCCGTCGGTTTGATACATAACCTGCGCATCGTGCGCGCCCGCTTTCTCCGCGGAGATTTTCCACACGAGCGTCGGCTTGGTAATGAGCCCACCCGCATCTGCGAGCGTGATCCCCGCGAGATCGCTCCGCTGGATCACTTCGACCCCACTTTTCGTTTGAAGGACGATGCTTCCCGAGTCGCTCGACAGAAGCGTTCCGTGCGCGAGTTCAGGCGATTGATTTGCGCTCATCTTTCGCAGCAGCGTCACTTCCTTCCCGAGATATTTCTGCAGCAGCTTATCCGTGCTCGTGACGTCGTACTCGTAATTCTGTTCGAGCACCGACGTCGAATCGGGCGCGGTGAGCGATTCGAATGACACGGTCGTCGGATCGATTCCGCTGGCGACGTCGGTGAACTTCACTTCGTTTTCGCCGGGCTTGAGATCAATTGATCGCGTTTCGCGCACCACGCCATAACCGGGCAGCGGTTGTTGATAACGGAGATACGGATTCATCAGTCGCTGTCGCGCCAGATCCTGCGGATCAAAGGTTGCCGGGTCGGCGGTGGAGTAAACCGTTAGCGCGAATTTTGAATCACTGGTTTGAGTAGTCTGTGCACAAGTCGAGAGCGCCAGCGCCGCGGCGAGCCCAAGAGCAGTCATTCGCATCGTTACACCTTTCGATTCTGTCGTGCGAAAGGATAGACGCCGAAGGCTCGAATTAGATGCGAAGAAAAAAACACCCGCCGGGTTTGAGCCCGGCGGGTGTCGCCAGAAAGTGGGAAGGGGAGCGTCGCGTCAGGCTCCTGTTGATCACCGTTGCGGTGTTCATCAGGTGCGTTGTTGCCTGACACCATTGATATCCAATTCGATGTCCGCAGAGGCAAATGGAATTCTATTCGAAGTCAAAATGCCAATAATAGCGTGTCATCCTGAGCGAAGCGAAGGATCTCCAATTCGATGCCGGCTCACGATCCCGAGATCCTTCGCTGCGCTCAGGATGACCATGGCGACGTGATTAGGACATCTGAGCCCGGCGGTCCAATAAATAAATCGCCAGCGGCAAAAAGATGAACAATGGCACCGAGGCCCAGATCGCCGGCCACATATCAAGCCACTTCGTCCCCGGCGGGGGCATGCTCGCGATGTGTCGCGCGAGAAAGACGACACCGAGGCATGAGCCCGTCAGGATCAGGCACTTGATCGCGCCGCCTTTCAGTCCGCCCGGGTCGCGCGTGAGCACGCACGGGATCGCCAGCAGCAACAGGGTGATGTTCACGAAGAACTGCGCCATCCGGAAATGCTTCGTGATGAGCAGCGTGATTGTGCCGTAGCTCTTCGGCCGCTGCAGCATCTGGTTAATGCGCTGCGTGGAAAGCAGGTCGACGAACTCGCTGCTGCGATAAAGCGCAATCTCCTCCGGCGAGATCGTGCTGCGATACGCGGCGACATTCATCGGCGGGCTCGGACGCTCGTTCGGCAGCAGATGCTCGATGATCTTGCCGTTGGTCAAAATCCACTCGCGCTTCGTATCGTCCCACACCGCCGAGTCCGCATAAATATGCGCCGTCGGTTGCCGCTGCTCGTCGCGCTCGATGATGTCGAGGACGTCGATTTTCGCCGGCGCGTCATTCGACGGCGGGGTGTATCGGCCCGCGACGAGCAAGGCATTGTTGTCGCCTTGCATCGCCTTGATCTGAAACGATTTTTGCCCGACGCGCTGCAATTCGTCCGGCGACACCTCGAGCTGCGGAATGATCCGAGGAATCACCAGCTCCTGGTTCAGGATCACGAATACATACAGGATGACCGAGGAAATGATGATCGGCAGCGCGATTTTGATCAGCGGAACGCCCGCGGCGAGAATCGCGCTCAGCTCATTGAAGCGGCTCATGCGGATCAAAGTAAACGCCGCCGCCACCACCGGAATAATTCCCGCCAGCTGCACGAAGAACAGAAACGAGTGATACATGTAGTACTTGCTGACGGCGCCAAGCATGAGCGTCACCGCCTGCAATCCCCCCGCGCCCGCCGGCACATTCTCCGCCAGCTCGTCAAACGAAAACACCATGTGCAACACAATGTACAATCCGATCAGCACCATCAGGCTGATGAGGTAGTTCTTGAGGAACATGTAAAGAACGTAGCGCGTTAAGATCCGCATATAGCCGTTTCAGTGGTAGTGTGTGCTTCAGCACACCATCGGACGCACACGGTGTGCTGAAGCACACCCTACTGCCTTTGTAGTTTTCCAATCAGCGTCAGTGCAATAATCGCGACGATCACGTTGCCGGACCAGATCAATCCCAGTCCGAGATTCAGGGGATTCGAGAAATTCGCGCTCATCTGGTGCAGCTGCGGAATGTTCTCGCACGTGTGCTGGCCGGTGATGATCAGCGCGATGCTGATCAGCGCGGGTACGACGCTTACCGCGAAGGCGTTCAAGAAGTTTCCGCTGCGGAACATCATGCCGAGCGCGCAGCCCACCATCACCAGGATGAAGCAGCTCACCGCGAACGACGCGCGGCTGTGCAGTTCGCTGATGATGCTGTTGCTGATCTGCAGACCCGCGCGATACAGCTGCAGGCGGCGCTCCGGCAGAATGCCGCCCGGCTTGGTGTAGTCGTTGATCGTGCGATCCTCGATCTTCTGAATCGCCGGCGACATCGGCACGTTGATGTCGCGCGTGAACGCCTGCCGCGGCGAGGTTTCGGTTTCGCTGCCGACGTGCACGATCGCATCTTCCAGATTGATCGTGACCGCCATGCGATGCTGGTCGGTGTCGGGTTCAACCGTGATGCGCGCGCGGGCAGCATCGACGGTCACGTTGTTTCGATCCTGCGTCAGGTGAAGGTCGCGCTGGCCGGCAGGGGAGACGACCATCAGCATCGTCCGATCGCGGCTGACCTGCGCCGTTCCACCCCTCTTTTCGAGGGTGATGTGCTCGGTTTCGCTGTCGAGCTTCGAGGTGCCGGTGGGCCCGTCGAGGCCTGCCAGCACCGTATCAAGAAACGTCCCTTGCTGATCGACGCGAACAAATCCGCGCAGCACGTCTTTCACGTGACGGCTGTCGCTCGGATCCTTCAGCAGATACTGCAGGCGGAAGATGTCCATGAACTTCGTATTCTCGCGCACGGGCGAGGGATACGTCAGTCCCTGCACCGCGCCGACGCTCACGCCGGCCTGATCCGCGCCGGCAAAGTTTCGCGGAAATTTGGTGCCGTTCGCCTGCACTGTGACGTAAATCTCGTCGGTCTTTTCGTTGCGTGTGATGTGAATGTCGGCGATGCTCGACATGTAAAAGTCCTTGGGAACTTTCGGCTTGTCTTCGCCTTTCTTCTGCGATTCGTACGTCACCACCATCGGGTTGTAGAGCGTGACGCGCTGCACATTCGGTGTCTTTGCCTCCGGCGGTTCGACCTCGGCCGAATGCGCGTACACGGTCACATCCATGTCGCCTTGTTGGAAACGCAACTGATGGTTCTTCTCGATTTCGCCGACGATAATCTGGCCGACGTTCGAGAAGATCACGCGCTCGACCTTCAGCATGAACACCGGCACGATGAAGCAAAGCAGCAGCAGACTGCAGATCCCCATCGACAGCCCAAGCCACATCGCCGGGGCTGCGATTCCGGTGAAGGGATTGAACCCGATGCCCGCGGCGCGCATCGCGGTGATTTCGTTGTCCGCGGCGAGACGACCATAAACAACGGTGGTTGCGAACAGAGCGGCGATCGGCAGAGAATACGTCGTCATCGCCGGCATCGAGTAGCGCAAGATCGCGATAACCTGCCGCAGGTCGAGTCCTTTGTCGGTGATGTCCTTCAGCAATCCGCCGAACGTCATGATGCCGGCCAGAGCGCCGCTCGTCAGAAAGAATATGCGCAGTAAGTCCTTGAAGACGTACCAGAAGAGGGTCTTCCTCATACCGCCGACCCCACTCGTGCGGCCGTGGGCGCGTTGTTGGATGCGAGATACTCCTTCACCACGCGCGACAACATCTCAATGCCCGGCTCGATCTTCTCGATCGGCACCGCGCCGAAGCTCAGACGCAAATGGTTCGTCGGAATCCGCCCGTTTTCATCCGGCTGATAGCAATACTCGCCCGGCACATAAATCACGCCGGTGTGCAGGCACGATTGAAACATTTGCGCGCTGCGCGACGTGTCGAAGAAGCTTGGCAGGGTGATCCACACGTACAGTCCGCCCTTGGTGCGCGTCCACGTGATGTCGTCGCGCTTCGGCATGTGCTTATCGAGCGCTGCCAGCACCGCATCGCGCTTCACAGCATAACTCTTCTTCAGCAGCTCGACATGCTTGTAATAACTGCCATCGCGAAGCGTCTCGAGCGCGATGTGCTGCGAGATGTTCGCCGATCCGAAATCGTGATTGCCCTTTTGCTGCAAACACGCGTGCAAAAGATCGATCGGCATCGCGCTGTAGCCGAGCTTGATCCCGGGCGCGAAGGGTTTACTGAACGTGTGGCTGATGATCGTGTACTTGTTTTCCGGATCGTATGACTTGATCGACGGCAGCGCCTCCCCGTCGTAACGCAATTCGCGATAGGCAGCGTCTTCCAGAATCATGATCCGGTGCGACGTGCTGAATCGCTTGGCGACCTCGACGAGCTTCTTTCGGCGGTCGGTCGAAAGCGTGAGGCCCGTTGGGTTATCGAAATAGCTCGTGCAATAAATCATCTTTACGCGCGGAAGCTCACCGGAGCGCTCGAGCCGCTCGAGAATCTTCTCCACCGCGTCGACATCCATGCCGTTGTCGTCCATTGGAACGGCTAACACCCGCGCACCAAGAGAGTGTAGCGCACCGGTATAGACGAAATAGCTGGGGTTAGCGGCGATCACGATGTCGCCCGGATCGATCAGCACGTCGCCGATAAGATAAAGCGCCTGTTGTGATCCGTTCGTGATCATCAGCTCATCAGCGCTAATCCCCATTTTGCTCGCCGGCATCCCTTCGAGCTTCTCCATGTGCGCGAGCACTGCCTTGCGAAGATCGGCGAGCCCTTGCGTCGTGTCATATTGCAAAACCGTCTGCCCGCGCGCGGTGTTGGAGAAGAGCCGGTTGGTGATCGATTTCACTTCCTCGACGGGCAGCGTGAGCGGATCGACCAGGCCCGCCGCCAGGTTGATGATCGTCGGATTGTTGATCACCACCTGGATCAGATAGCTGATCGGCTGCTCTTTCGTGCGCGCCGCCTTGGCCGAAAGGACCAGTTCCTTCGCGAGATTGTCATTCTTCTGCAACATGAGAGTGTTAAATGCTATCGGTCACTCCGGCGTCCGGCAACCAGTGGCGCCGCGGCGGCTGTTCGGGAGGGCGAGGCTCCTGCCGAGCCGGATTGGGTGTGCACCGAGAAAGCGGCTCGGCCTGAGCCTCGCCCTCCCGAAGCAAGTCAGCGATACGTTCGCTATATTACGCGAGTGCCCGTCAAAGAAATCGCCCATCGCCTGCTCGATTTCTGCTATCCCGGTACCTGCGCCTCATGCGACGAGCCGTGCGACGGACGCACGAGCCTGTGTGACGATTGCATGATCAAACTCGTCCGGCTTGAAATGGCTCCCGCGTGCGATCGCTGCGCTCGGCCAATCCCTGAATTCCTCGCGCCATGCCCGCATTGCACCGGCGACGGCATTTCGCCGTATGACAAGATCGTGCGCCTCGGCATCTTCGACGATCCATTGAAAGAGATGATCCACCAGATGAAATACCACCGCCGCTGGCCGCTCGCGGAGGTGCTGGCAGATCGGTTGGTGAGTCACGAAAGCGTGAAGGGGTTGCTTCAGGAAACGAACCCGCGCGAGACGCGAATGGTTCCGGTTCCCCTTTATCACTGGCGGCAGGTCTCGCGCGGATACAACCAATCGGAAGTAATCGCTCGGCGCATCGGGAAGAAGTGCAAGATCAAGCTCGCTCATCCCGCGATACGATTACGCCACACCGAAACGCAGACGCATCTCTCGCGAACGAAGCGGATCGAGAATTTGAAAGACGCGTTCGCTCTGACGAATGCTCGCTGCGTGAAGGGGAAACATGTCATCCTTGTGGACGACGTGATGACCACAGGCGCGACACTTCAAGCGGTAGGGCGAGTGATCAAAGAAGCCGAGCCCGCGACGCTGTGCGCGATCGTCGTTGCCGTCGCAGATCCACGCGGCCGTGACTTCACTGCAATCTAATTCGTTTTATGTGACATGGCCTTCCAGGCCATGCGTACGGCTTGGAAGGCCGTGTCACGTCAAAAGCTCACACAGCACGTCGCTCTTCAGCCCAAGCAAGTTCCCAAACGGACCCGGAAGAACGCGAGGTAGACGTCTTTGCCGTGCCAGTTGGGCGCGATGCACTTCGCTTCCTGCTCGATCTTCACGCCAGCGGCCTTCAACTGCTCGACTTTCTCGGCAATCTTTCCCGCGACGCCATCGATCTTGAAATAGATCACTGAATTCGGTGCGACTGTTTCACCTTTGAACACGATGAGGTTGACGCCTTCGCAGCCGAACAGCTTCGCCATCCCTGGAATTTCATCAGCAAGCGTAAGCCCGAGCGTTTCGCAGTAAAACTTCTGTGCGACGTCGAGATCGGAACACGGCAGACCTTTTTGTTCAATTTGCATCGATGTTCCGTGTTAACACGTTTGTAGGGTCCGCTTCCGGGGACCGGTTACTGCTTTTTGAGGGGAGTAATAACCGGTCCGCTGATGCGGACCCT